>DAOWDM010000049.1 GCA_030639035.1 Alphaproteobacteria bacterium | reverse complement strand
CTATCTTAAAGACTTTTAAAAAAGCCCTTAAAACAAGACATAGTGAAATTCAGCGGGACTTTGAAGAAAATAATATATCAGGCTATGACGTTATAGCTGCTAACAGTGAGCTTATTGATGACCTGATTCAGGCAATGCTTTTCATCGCAACAGAGTATGTTTTCAAAGAAGCAGACGGTGAACAGATGGCTGTTTTGGCTGTTGGAGGTTACGGCAGACGTGAAATGGCTCCTTATTCGGATATAGATCTTCTTTTTATTCTTCCGACAAAAAACTCTGAAAATTATCATTCAACAATAGAGTTCGTTCTTTATTTACTTTGGGATATGGGATTAAAAGTCGGGCAAGCTGTACGCTCTGTTGATGAATGTATAGACTCCAGCATCAAAGATATGACTATTCGCACTAACATGCTGGAAGCAAGATACATATGGGGCAGTAAGTCTATTTATGATGAGTTTCAGTCTCGTTATGAAGCAACAATAACGCCAGATGCAATGCAGGATTTTGTTAAAGCAAAGCTAGATGAAAGAGACATAAGGCATAACCGCACAGGGCAGTCTCGCTATGTACTTGAGCCTGATATTAAAGAATGCAGGGGCGGTCTTAGAGATTTGCATATGCTGTTTTGGCTGGCAAAATATCTTTTTGGCATAACGGAAATGCATGACCTTATAGAGCGTGGTGTTTTGACGAAAAAAGACGTGTCAATGTTCATCAAAGCACATCAGTTTTTAACTACTATCCGATGTCATTTGCATTACATTGCAGGCAGAACTGATGACCACCTTACTTTTAACGCTCAGCAAGAAATAGCTCGCAAGACAGGCTATACCAACCGACCTGCAGCGACCAGCGTTGAACGGTTTATGAAGCATTATTACCACATTGCAAAATCAGTTGGTGATTTGACTAGAATCATCTGCTCTGTGCTTGAAGAACAGAATAAAAGAAAGCCTAAAAAAAACACTCATTTTCTTTCTTTTCGTTCTCCAAACGTCAAAGGCTTTATAGTAGAATCTTATAGGCTTAACGTTGATTCAAAAGATATTTTTATATCTGACCCGATTAAAATCTTACGATTTTTTCATATAGCTCACGAGAATCAAATACCTATTCACCCAAACGCACTAAAGCTTGTTACTGAAAACAGAAAATTGGTGGCAGGACTGCGTAAAGACAAAGAAGCTAACGACCTTTTTATGGGGATTCTTACCTCGGATAAAAATCCGATAAAAATTTTAAGACGAATGAGCGAAGCTGGTGTTTTGGGGCAGTTTATACCTGAATTTGGCTGGATAACGGCTCAGATGCAATATGATATGTATCATGTTTATACGACTGATGAGCATACTATCCGTGCTATTGGAATTTTGTTTGAACTAGAAAACAGCGAACCAAAAGAAGAGTTTGCTGTAGTTTATGAAGCTGTAAAAAAAATACATTCTCGAAAGGCATTATATGCAGCAATGCTTCTTCACGATATTGGTAAAGGGAAAAAAGGAAAGCACGAGGAGGTTGGTTCAAAAATTGCGTTTAAACTTTGCTCTCGGCTAGGTCTTAGTGAAGAAGAAACAGAAACAGCCGCATGGTTGGTATTGCATCATCTAACCATGAACAGAACTGCTTTCAAGCGAGACATATACGACCCTGAAACTATTGAGGATTTTGTAGCCAAAGTTCAGTCTCCAGAAAGACTGCGTCTTTTACTAGCAATTACATATGCTGATACTTGTGCCGTTGGACCTAATGTATGGAACAACTGGAAATCTTCAATGCTGAAACATTTGTATTATCGAGCAGAAGAATTAATGACAGGTGATTTGAATGGAATAAACCGTGAAGAACGAATAAAACAGGCAGAAGAAGCAACCAAGCCTTTAACAATTTCTTTTGATGTTGATACAAAAAGGTCTGTTACAGATGTTACTATTTGCACGGCTGATTGCTCTGGTTTATTTTCAAAAATTGCAGGAGCAATGGCTGTTTCAGGGGCTTCTATTGTAGATGCAAAAATATTAACTCTTGCAAACGGTATGGCACTTGATGTGTTTTCAATTCACGATGCGGCGTTGGGAGAAAAACCATACGAAGGTCAGAAAAAGCTGGAAAGGCTAAAAAGAGAAATAGAAAACGCACTTGATGACTCAGAAAATCTAAAAGAAAAAATACAGAAAAAAAGCAAAGAACTAACAAGTAAAAGTCGTTCTCGTGTTTTTGAAGTTGAAAAAAGAGTCCTTATTGATAATGAAGTTTCAAAAACTTATACATTGATAGAAATAAATGGAAAAGACAGAGTTGGTTTTCTTTATGATGTAACAAGCACGTTTACAGATTTGCAACTACAAATATCATCTGCCCATATTTCCACATACGGAAACAGAGTTATTGATGTGTTTTATGTAAAAGATTCCTCTGGAATGAAAATAACTCACAAACAAAAACTAAAACAAATACACGATGTATTGATGAGTATTATCTAGAGGTCTATCTGTTATTGAATCTCTTTTTCTTCTTTTGTCATAACCGTAGAGGCAAGGACTGTTCTGAGTTCTTCTATTCCTATTCCTTTATGGGAGCTGGTGATAATGATGTCAGGATATGCTGCTGCATGTTTGGAAATTTGTTTAGCAATTTTTTTTACCAGAGCTTCAAGCGGTTCTTTTTTCAATTTATCGGCTTTGGTTAATATCACCTGATAATTTACAGCAGCTTCATCAAGGATTTCCATTGCTTCAAAATCATTGTCTTTTAATCCTCGGCGAGCGTCTATCAAAAGACACACACGACGCAAAACAGGTCTGCCTTTTAAGTAATCAAAAACAAGGCGTGTCCATTGTTTGACCAGATTTTTAGGTGCTTGTGCATAACCGTATCCAGGAAGGTCAACAAGAATAATTCTGCTTGCAAGCTTAAAGAAATTAAGCTGTTGAGTTCTACCAGGTGTGTTTGAAGTACGTGCAACAGTTTTCCGCCTTGTAAGGGCGTTTATAAGGCTTGATTTGCCAACATTAGAGCGACCTGCAAAAGCAATTTCAGTTAATTTGAAATCTGGCACTTGCTCGCATTTTACCGCACCAATAAGAAACTCACAGTCTTGCTCAAATAACCAATGACCGAACTGTTGTTTTTTGATTTTTAATTCTTCTTCTTTATCACTCACGGTTCGACACCCATTCTATACATTATATATCGCTGTTGAATAATTGAAAGACAGTTGCTGAATGCCCAATAAATAACAAGTCCAGCAGGGAAGCTTCCAAGCATAAACATAAATATAACTGGCAAAAACATCATTACTTTTGCTTGAGTCTCATCAGCAGGCTTAGGATTAAGCTTTTGCTGTAAAAACATAGTTATACCCATAATAATAGGCCATACACCTAAATTCAAAAATGAAGGCGGAGTAAATGGAAGCAATCCGAATAGATTAAAAACAGGAATAGGGTCAGGTGCTGAAAGGTCGGTAATCCAACCATAAAAAGGTGCATGACGCATTTCTATTGATATGTATAGAACTTTATACAATGAGAAAAATACTGGTATTTGTATAAACATAGGCAGACAGCCAGCAGCAGGATTGACTTTTTCATTTTTGTAAAGAGACAGCATTTCTTGATTGAGGCGTACCTTGTCATCACCAAAACGTTCCTGCAATTTTTTAACTTTTGGTTGGATTTTTTTCATTTTGCCCATGTTTTTGAAAGACTTACTTGCTAAAGGATACATAAGTAGACGAAGCAAGATTGTTCCTGCAAGAATAGCTAGCCCGAAATTACCCAAATGACTGTGAAGGTACTTTAAAATATAAAAGAAAGGCTTTGTCAGGAAATAATACCAGCCAAAATCAATAGCTAAATCAAAGCGGTCTATGCCAAGCTTTTCGCTGTATTCATCAAGAAGACTTATTTCTTTAGCACCAACAAAGAAGTGGTTTTTAACCTTTGTTTTTCCACCTGCCACAACAGAAACCGCTGGAGCTAGATAGTCCGTTTGATAACGATTGGCAGAACCTGCCTCCCTGTAATTAAAGCGAGCGGTAACTTCTGGAGCTTTTTGGTCAAACACTAAAGCAGTCAGCCAGTATTTGTCAGTAATGCCAATCCAGCCTCCATTAGTGGTGAACTTTATGCTTTTGTCTTCTTCAATTTCATCGTAACTGGCTTCTTCAAGCTTTCCGTTGAAAACACCAATAGGTCCTTCATGCAGGATTCCTCTGCTTGGTTCTTCAGGCTGTCCGATTCTTGAAATAAGTCCATATGGAAACAAAGCAATCGTGTTGTCTGTAGTGTTTTCTACCTCTTGTGTTATAGAGAACATATAATTTTCATCAATACTATAGGTTCTGATAAAACGTAGTCCTTGACCATTGTTCCATGTAAGAGTTAAAGGGCTGTCTGTTGTTAACAGTTCTTTATCAGCAGTCCATATTGTATTTTTATCTGGCACTGATATTTGGTTTTTTTGCGATGGTATCCAGCCGAATTCCATATAATAAGGATTAGAAGAACCTACAGGAGATAAAATAGCGATATTTTCACTGTCAGGTTTCTGTTCTTGCTTGTATTTCACTAGCGTTATGTCATCGATTCTAGCACCTTTCAGCATTATAGAGCCTTGAATGCTGTCGGTTTTTATTTTTATTCGCTGATGTTCGCTTTTGATGACAGATGTAGTTGGTTTCTTGTTTTCAGCAACAATAAACTCTTCTTGAGGTATAAGAGGAACAGTGCCCTTATCAGTATATGGAGTTGCTACCGCAATTTCTTGCATGTTTTCTATTGTCTTAGGAGTAACGCTTTGTGATGGCGGTGAGAAGAATTTATCAAAAGTAAAAATTATCAATACGGACATGACTACAGCAATAGCCAGATTTCGTTGGTCAGACATAAGTTTTTTCCTAGATGGATAATTTTTTCAATAACATGTTAAAGCATGTTATTGCGTTTGAATAAAGATATGTTTTCAGGTACAGGGTCATAACCTTTTCCGCCCCATGGATTGCAACGTAAAATACGTTTCATCATAAGCCAGCTTCCACCAATAAAGCCATGACGTTTTAAGGCTTCTATAGAATATGAAGAGCATGTCGGTGTGAAACGACAAGTTGAAGGCATAAAAGGAGAAATGCATAATTGATAGAAACGTATCAGCAAGTATAAGCTTTTTACTGCTATATTAAAGGAATTAAAGTCTGATTCGTTTTTTTCCAGCAAGCCCGATTCCTTTTATAAAAGTTTTCTAAGCGTATATTTCAAATCTTTTAACAACAAGCTAAATGGTCTATCAAAAGCAGCCGCTCTTCCAATTATTACATAATCATAGCCTGATTTTGCATTGATTGGAAAGACTTGCTTAACAGCTTCACGCAACTTGCGTTTAACACGGTTGCGTTTAACAGCGTTTCCGACTCTGCGACTAACAGTAAAGCCGACACGAAGACAATTCTCTCTGTCCGTTTTAGAATCTTTAAGTTCTGGTGTGCGACTTATTTGAAGAACAAGACCAGCTGAGACGCATTTTTTGCGTACAGAAGCAATACGCAAAAAATCCTG
>DAOWDM010000129.1 GCA_030639035.1 Alphaproteobacteria bacterium | reverse complement strand
ACATTTATTTTTAGAATCATCATAACTGGATTCCCAGCCCTTAGGGCTGAGAATAACAATGGAGTAATAGGATAAAAGAACGGTTTTACAAAAATGGGTTACGAATAAGAGCAGTGTCTTCTCTATCAGGGCTGGTTGACAGCAATGCTACAGGGGCTTCGATAAGCTCCTCTACTCGTCTGATATATTTGATTGCTGTCTCTGGTAAATCGTCTATAGATTTTGCACCTACTGTGCTTTCCTGCCAGCCTTTCATTGTTTCATATACTGGTTCGACTTTTGCTTGGTCTTCCATTGCTGTTGGGAAAACGTCTGTTTTTTCTCCGTTAAGAACATAGCCTGTACATATTTTTATTTCATCAAGCCCATCTAAAACATCAAGTTTAGTCAAAGCTATGCCGTTAATTCCGCTCAAAGCAACTGCTTGACGAACTAAAACCGCATCTAACCAGCCACAGCGACGCTGGCGACCTGTAACTGTTCCAAATTCATGACCTTTCTCACCAAGATGCCTGCCTGTTTCATCAAACAATTCTGTCGGAAAAGGACCTGAACCAACTCTTGTTGTGTATGCTTTAACAATACCTAGAACATAACCTATAGAAGACGGACCTACACCTGAACCAGAACAAGCTTGTCCTGCTGCTGTATTTGAAGATGTAACAAAAGGATATGTACCAAAATCAATGTCCAGCATTGTTCCTTGAGCACCTTCAAACAAAATGCGTTTTCCTTCCTTTTGCATATCAGCAAGAAGTTTCCACACAGGAGTTGCGTGTTTAAGGATTTTCGGAGCAATTTCTTTCAAAATGTTAAACAGCTCTTGACCGTCAACTTCTTTTTCTCCCAAACCACGGCGTAATGGATTGTGATGAGCTAAAAGTCTGTCAATTTTCTGTTCTAAAGCATCAAAATTCCGCAAATCACTTACACGGATTGCTCTACGCCCTACTTTATCTTCATAAGCAGGACCTATTCCACGACCTGTAGTGCCGATTTTTTTCTTTTCTCCTGCCGCAGATTCACGGAGCAAATCAAGCTCGCTATGCAAAGGCAGAATGAAAGAAGCATTTTCAGCAATTTTCAGATTTTCAGAATTAACATCAACACCAAGAACAGATACTCGCTTGATTTCAGCAATTAAAGCCCATGGGTCAATTACAACGCCATTACCTACAACTGAAAGTTTGCCTCGCACAATACCAGAAGGAAGAAGGCTTAGTTTATAAGTAATGCCATCAATAACCAGCGTATGCCCTGCATTATGTCCACCTTGAAAACGCACAACAACATCTGCTTGCTCTGAAAGCCAATCAACTATTTTGCCTTTACCTTCATCACCCCATTGAGCACCAACAACAACAACATTTGTCATAGCGTTTTTATCCTTGTATGTGTTTTTCTTAAATTATAATTGAAAAGCCCCGATTTTTATCAGGGCTTTTCTGTGATTGCTTTAGAACTTCAAAGACGTTGCTTGAATAACATTAGGAAGTTTAAGTATTTTTTCCACAACATTACCATCAACAGGACTATCAAGTTGAAGCAAAGCTATTGCTGCTCCACCCTTGGCAACTCGTCCAAGATGGAAAGTCGCAATGTTAATGCCAGCCTCACCAAGCTCAACACCAAGAGTTCCAATAAAACCAGCTCTGTCTTCATTAACAACGTAAAGCATATCTTTACCGAGTTCTGCTTCAACAGGAACATCATTTATTTCAACAATACGAGGCATGTTTCCTGCAAATAAAGTTCCAGAAATTCTGCGTGTACGGTTTTCAGTTGTAACGTTTAGTCTGACAACGGTGTCAAACCCTTTGCATTTTTCAGTAATTGCTTCGGTTACTTTAATACCACGTTCTTTTGCAATAACAGGAGCATTAACCATATTCACACTGTTAAGCTGAGGTGAAAGAAGCCCTTGAAGTACAACAGCAGTAAGCGGTTTTACGTTAAGTTCAGCAACGTGCCCCTCATAATCTATGGTAATTTCTTTTATGCCTGACATTGTAACTTGTCCTGCCAAAGCTCCTAATTGTTCACATAATTTTATGTAAGGTTTTAGTTTTGGAGCATCTTCAGCTGAAACAGAAGCAACGTTTATTGAATTTGTTATAGCACCTGTAAGCAGATAATCAGAAATCTGCTCGGCAACTTGAAGAGCTACATTTTCTTGAGCCTGTTTAGTTGAAGCTCCAAGATGAGGAGTGCAGATAACCTGTTCCATACCAAAAAGAATATTTTCTTTAGCAGGTTCTTTGTCATACACATCAACAGCAACACCGCCAATTTTACCAGTTTCAACAGCAGCTTTAACGTCTTCCCAAATAAACAAACCGCCTCTAGCACAGTTGATTATACGTACACCGTCTTTCATTTTTGCAATGGTTTCACGGTTGATTATTCCTTTAGTCGTATCGGTAAGCGGAGTATGCATAGTAATAAAGTCTGAACGAGCATAAAGCTCGTCAAGCTCGACTTTTTCAACACCAAGCTCATCTGCTCTTTCCTGAGACATATAAGGGTCAGCTGCAATCACTTTCATCTTAAGACCAATACCACGGTCAGCAGCTATTGAGCCAATATTTCCACAACCAATAACACCTAGAGTCTTGCTGTAAAGTTCAACTCCCATGAATTTTGATTTTTCCCACTTGCCTGCATGAGTTGAAGCATTTGCCTGAGGAATACTGCGAGCAAGAGCCATCATCATAGAAATAGCATGTTCTGCTGTAGTAATTGCATTTCCAAAAGGCGTATTCATAACAATTACACCGTTTTGTGTAGCAGATGTAATGTCAACATTATCAACACCGATACCAGCACGCCCGATAACTTTAAGGTTTGTAGCAGCCTTGATAATTTCATCGTTTGGCTTAGTTGCAGAACGAATAACCAAACCATCATATTCACCGATGCATTTTGTTAATTCTTCAGGAGACATTCCTGTTTTAACATCAACTTCTATACCTCTATCTTTAAATATCTGCACACCTGCAGGACTTAACTTATCGCTAACCAATACTTTAGGCATTTTAATTTTCTCCAAAATAATAATTATAGAACCTACTTTGTCATTAAGTATCAATGAATTCAATTATAGTTTTTTATAAAAATTACACCGCTACACAACAAAAGTCATTCTAAATTTGATTCAGAATGACTTTTGTTTTTTTGTTGTCAAATTATTAAATGTTTATGATGATAAGGAGATTTTTTCTTTTTCTATAGCATTATAATTTAGTCTTAATAATTAACGTCCTTGTTTTTGCTTTATGGCTACAACATCAACAGGTTTAATGTTTACAATTGTATTGTCTTCTTGTGTTTTTTCACGTTCTGCTTTCATCAGGTCTTGAGCCTTTGTCCATTCTTTCAAATCTGCCTTTGTAATATTATATGCTTTATCAAAATTCTTCATAGTACAAGGCTTAAATCTACCAAAATCCGAAAATACACTTGATCTATCATTGCTATCAAGACCTAGATGTTTCCCGTCAAAATCAGCTTTTTCAACATCAGAACCACCTAAAAGAAAACGTTTTTTGTCAAAAGCTGTATTTTTAAAACTAACATTTCTTAGATCAGAGTTTGTTATACTTGAATGAAAAGACGTTTCATAATCAACAATAGAGCTAATTTTAGAACCTTCGAAGCTAGCACCTTCAAGTTTTGCGTTGTTAAGATTAATAGCTTGAAACTTCTGATTTCTCAAATCTGCACGTGGAAGCTCAATGCCTTCTTCTACAGCATTTTCAAGCACACTTTGAAATGAACCCTTACCCTCATAAAGAACTTTGCCATCTAGGTTTTTTATATAAGTAGTTTTGCGAAGGAAATCTAACATTCTTTTTCTACCGCAAGGATGCGTTTTAACGCCACCTGCCATAAATTCATCAACTTTTTCACGAGCTTGATGTTTGCTACTTATGCCGTTTTTTGTTCCCATAACGAACCAACCTTGTTTTGCAAATTGTTTATAAACTATTTTAAAGCTATACAGTTCAAAGTGTTTTGTCAATTTTTTTTGCAAAACAACGATATTTCTGCTATCTCACTGTCATTCTGGACTTGGTTCAGAATGACAATGAGTTAGAATAATTATCACTACGCTAGCAATAAAGCTTTAACGTTTAAGAATCGACCTGCCTGCATAGCTTGCAGCATTACCAAGGTCTTCTTCGATACGAATCAGCTGATTGTATTTTGCCATTCTGTCTGAGCGAGATAGTGAACCAGTTTTAATCTGACCAGAACCAACTGCAACAGCAATATCAGCAATAGTTGAGTCTTCGGTTTCGCCTGAACGATGAGAAATTACAGTTGTGTAATTAGCCCTATGAGCCATCTCAACCGCATCAAGAGTCTCTGTAAGAGTTCCAATCTGATTTACTTTAACCAACAGAGAATTAGCAATACCGTTATCGATTCCTTTAATAAGACGCTGAGGATTTGTTACAAACAAGTCATCTCCGACTATCTGTATTTTCTTACCCATAACATCAGTCATATGTTTCCAGCCGTCCCAATCATCTTCGGCACAACCATCTTCAATAGAGAAAATAGGATAACGAGCAGCAAGTTCCTCGTAATATCTTACCATACCTTCTGCATCGAGAGTTTTATCTTCTCCTTCAAGGACGTATTTGCCTTCCTTGTAGAATTCACTTGCGGCTGCGTCCATAGCTAGAACAATGTCATCACCAGATTTATAACCTGCAGATTCAATTGCTTTTACAATGAAAGAAAGAGCTTCATCTGCACTTTTCAAGTTAGGAGCGAAACCACCTTCATCACCAACATTTGTGTTATGACCAGCGTCTTTTAATGCTTTTTTCAATGACTGGAATACTTCTGCACCCATACGTACGGCTTCAGCAATTGTTGAAGCAGATACAGGCATAATCATGAATTCCTGAATATCAATCGGATTGTCTGCATGCTGACCACCGTTAATGATGTTCATCATTGGAACAGGCAAAGTCTGAACAGTTGCTCCGCCAAGATAACGATACAAAGACAAGCCAGCTTCTTCAGCTGCTGCTTTTGCTACTGCCAAAGAAACGCCCAAAATTGCATTAGCACCCAAACGACCTTTGTTTGGAGTCCCATCTAGTTCAATCATTGTTTTATCAATGAAGACCTGTTCTTCTGCGTCCATACCTGTAATAGCGTCGTAAAGTTCACCGTTTACAGCATCAACAGCCTTTAGAACACCTTTACCGAAATAACGTTTTTTATCGCCATCTCTCAGTTCTACTGCTTCATGAATACCAGTTGAAGCTCCTGAAGGAACTGCTGCCCTGCCGAATGCTCCTGTTTGAAGAGTAACGTCTACTTCTATGGTTGGAGTTCCACGAGAATCAAGAATCTCACGCCCACGAATATCTAAAATTGAAGTCATATAAAAAGCTCCTAAAAAATAATAATATTTAAAGAGGATTTAACTTCGATAGCTTGTCAAATGCAACAAGAGTTTCAAGAAGTTTCCTCATTTGATTTAACGGAATCATATTAGGCCCGTCTGATGGTGAATTATCTGGGTCTTGGTGTGTTTCTATAAACACCGCCGCAACACCAATCGATACAGCTGCACGAGCAAGAACTGGTGCGAACTCCCGCTGACCGCCAGTAGAAGCCCCCTGCCCCCCTGGCTGCTGCACGGAATGAGTTGCATCAAAAACAACAGGACAGCCGCTTTTTGCCATAATTGGCAAAGAACGCATATCAGTTACAAGAGTATTGTAACCGAATGAAGCACCTCGTTCTGTAACAATAATATTTGTGTTGCCTGTGCTTTCAGCCTTTGCAACAACGTTTTTCATATCCCATGGAGCAAGAAACTGCCCCTTTTTTATATTTACAATTTTGCCTGTTTCAGAAGCGGCAACCACTAAATCTGTTTGACGACATAAAAAAGCAGGAATCTGTAGAATATCTGCAACCTCTGCTACTGCTTTGCACTGATGAATTTCATGTACATCTGTTACAACAGGACAGCCAAACTGTTTTTTTACTTCTGCAAGAATCTCTAAGCCTTTATCAATTCCAACTCCTCTTGCACCACTGACGCTAGTACGGTTTGCCTTGTCAAAAGATGCTTTGAAAATAAACGGTATTCCTAGCTCGGAAGTCATTTCTACAAGCTTATCAGCCATTTCAAGAGTATGCTCACGGCTTTCCATTTGACATGGACCGCTGATAAGAACCATTGGAAGGTCGTTTCCCAAAGAAAAAGAACCGATTTTAATATGACGATTGCTCATTATTCTAAACCAAACGAGACTGCTCAACAGCAGCCTTAATAAAAGAAACAAATAAAGGGTGAGGACTAAATGGTTTTGATTTCAATTCAGGGTGAAACTGAACGCCTACAAACCATGGGTGATTAGTGATTTCTACAATTTCTGGTAGAGTCCCATCGGGGGATTTTCCAGAAATTACCATGCCATGCTTAGCAAGCTGTTTTTCATAAGCAAGATTCATCTCATAACGATGACGATGACGCTCTTGTATCTTTTCTTCCCCATATATTTCTTTGACAAGACTGTTTTCTTTTAACGTGCAGTCATAAACACCAAGACGCATAGTTCCGCCTTTGTCGCTTTCTGCATCTCGCTTTTCTACAAAACCGTCTTTTTCCCATTCGGTCATAAGCCCTATTACAGGTTCTGTTGTAGATCCAAATTCTGTTGAGCCAGCTTCTTTCATACCAACAAGATTCCGCATTGTTTCAATTACAGCCATCTGCATTCCAAAACAAATACCGAAATAAGGTATT
>DAOWDM010000013.1 GCA_030639035.1 Alphaproteobacteria bacterium | reverse complement strand
GAGTATCCTCACTATACCCGCCCACGAATATGGAAGGGACGTGAAGTACCAGAGGTTCTGATTTCAGGACATCATAAACGTGTCATGGCTTGGCAGCAAGCCAGAGCAGAGGAAATAACACAGGTCAGAAGACCTGATTTATGGCGTTGCTATAAAAAAAACGTCAAAACAAATGAGCAAAAGGGTTAACACCATGAATATTATTGAAGAGTTGGAAAAAGGGCAGATTGATGAGATGTCAGCCAAGCGTCCAATACCAAATTTCAAACCTGGTGACACAGTAAAGGTACACAACAAAATTGTTGAAGGTACTCGTGAGCGTATTCAGGTTTATGAAGGCGTATGTATTGCACGTAAAAGTTCTGGCATGAATTCATCTTTTACGGTTCGTAAAATTTCTTTCGGTGAAGGCGTAGAGCGTGTTTTTCCGCTTTATTCTCCAAATATCGACAAGATTGAAGTTGCTCGCTATGGTAAAGTTCGCCGTGCAAAACTTTATTATCTTCGTTCGCTACGTGGTCGTGCAGCTCGTATTACAGAAGATGTTGCAGCAAACCGTAAAGCTCGTGCTGATGAAAAAGCAAGAAAAATTGCGGCATCAAAAGCAAGCAAAAACGAAGCAAAAACAAAATAAGGCTGGTTTTTATAAAAAACAGCTCCTAAAGTAGCATGGCGGTGTAGTAATTCTACTCGCCGTGCTTTTTGTGTGTGTTTAAATGAAACACAAAACTCTGTGTATAACTCAATTAAGAGATTCAAATGAAAAAATCATTTGCAAATAAAAACACCTGCCTTGATTGTTTGTACAGTAACAAAGGGTTTTGTTTTGCTCCATTTAATTATGTCTTTATTGTCGCCAACGGCGATGTTTTTCCATGCTGTTATTCACAAACGATACGTTCCGTTTGTATGGGAAATGTTTTTGATGAGCAAATTCTTAATATTCTAACAGGTTCAAAAGCTAAAGGTCTTTTGCAGGATTCAATAAACGGGACATTGAAATGCGATGTTAATATTCTGGAACTAAAAAACCTTAATGATGCAGCAATCTGCACAAAAAGCTGCAAAAAACATAATAAAACTAATCTGGATTTTGATGACATTATTGGTCATAGAAATCTGAAGCATATTTCCTATCTTCAATTAGAACTTGGGTTTTTCTGTAATTCACGCTGTGCTATGTGTAAACAGCCTCACGATGACAAGCGGCACTTACCATATGATCAGCTGAAAGAACTAATAAAAGCAACAAGCCCTGACACTATAGGTCTTCAGGGCGGAGAAGTTTATTATATTGACGGTGCAAAAGATTTTATGCTTTGGCTGAAAGACAATAAGGGAAAAGCCAAAGTAACTAATCATACCAACGGCAATATGCCTCTTAGCTTTGCAGAAGATTTTATTGCTTTATATGATTATACAGAACTTTCAACTTATGGCTCTTCGCCTGCTACTCATG
Organism: Alphaproteobacteria bacterium; assembly: GCA_030639035.1. GTDB lineage: Bacteria > Pseudomonadota > Alphaproteobacteria > DAOWDM01 > DAOWDM01 > DAOWDM01. The sequence goes on along the minus strand of DAOWDM010000013.1, from coordinate 4,934 downwards.
AAGCCGTTACAGGCATGAAATTCGAGAAAACATGGCAGTTTATGGAAGAAATCATTAAAATAAGAAACAATACTCCTGAATATTCAGACAAAACAATTGGAAGCAAAATGACAATTGTTCCAACAGCTTTCCATGAAATTCCTGATATGTGTTTTCTTGCTGAAGACAAGGGAACAGACTATATCAGCTTTGGTTTTGATTTTTTCGTTCGTGCTGCATTTGTTAAAAGATATGACAATGATTTTACCAAAAGAGTATGGAAACGTCTGAATAAAGTTCTCGACAGGCTCACAATTCCTTATGATTGCAGGCAGTTGGAACTGCTTGGCTTCAAAAGAGAAGGAGGTTCTATTTCAACACGTGAAAAATGCAAGAATGACAGTAGCGAAATAATCCAGACTCCTGACATACAAAGAGCTTTCAAAGACAAACCACCTATGGATATTAAAGCAATGTCTGAAGACACTATCAAAAAGCTTCAAAAGCTCTGTGAAAACAACGGACGACCATTGCATGCGAAATATCTAAAAGCTATTACAACACCTCAGATAGGATCTGCAAAATTCATTCTTAATGAGCTGATAAAAGAAGAGCCTGACTTTGCTGAAGCATATTTTAGCCTAGGCGAACTTTATGAAAAAACCAAAGACATGGAATCCGCAGCAGAAAATTACAAAAAAGCATGGGAACTTCAACCGTCTTGGGGTCTTGTAAAAGAAAAATTATCCATTATTAACAAACTATAAAAAGGAATTACGTTTATGGGATATACCGTTGCTGTTGTAGGTGCTACAGGGAATGTTGGGCGTGAAATTATAAGCATACTTGCTGAACGTAATTTTCCTGCTGATAAAGTTATTGCTCTTGCGTCAAAAAGATCAATAGGCAGTGAAATTTCATACGGTGAAGATAAAATTCTCAAAGTTGAAAACTTAGATACGTTTGATTTTAAAGGTGTAGATATTGCTTTATCTTCTGCTGGAGCAAATGTTTCCGCAAAATTCGCCCCAATTGCAACCAAAGCAGGCTGTGTTATTATAGACAACACTTCATGTTTCCGCATGGAACCTGATGTTCCTCTGATTATACCAGAAGTAAATCCTGAAGCGATTGCTGGATATACTAAAAGAAATATTATAGCGAATCCTAACTGCTCAACTATTCAAATGCTGGTTGCACTAAAACCTTTGCACGATAAATATAAAATTAAACGTGTTGTCGTATCTACATATCAAGCAGTTTCAGGTGCAGGCAAAGAGGCTATGGACGAGCTGTTTAATCAGACTCGAGGTGTTTTTGTAAATGACTCTATTGCTGACAACAAAGAGGTTTTTACAAAACAAATTGCATTTAATGTAATCCCGCACATTGACATTTTTATGGATAACGGAGCAACCAAAGAAGAATGGAAAATGTCAGCCGAAACCTGCAAAATACTTGACCCAAGCATAAAAGTTCATGCTAATTGTGCTAGAGTTCCTTCGTTTATCGGTCATGCTGAGTATATTAATATTGAAACCAGCAAGCCAATTGATGCTAAAGATGCTCGCAATGTTTTAAAAAAATCTGATGGTATTATAGTTTTTGATGAACGAGATGATGAAGGATATGTAACACAAGCAGAAGCAGCTGGAGAAGATAGTGTTTACATCTCTCGCATCAGAAAAGACAACTCCGTTAAAAACGGTTTAAGTTTTTGGTGTGTAGCGGATAACTTACGCAAAGGAGCTGCCCTTAATGCTGTTCAGATTGCAGAACTTCTTATTCGTGATTATTTAAAGAAATAATACTTATATTAAGAACTGAACTTGCCAAGCAGTTTATCTATATCTTTTTCATTTAGACCTTTTTTGCCTTTACGACGATTGCTGCCTGTAAAATCACCTAGTTTACGTCTTCTATCAGGACCAATATATTTCTTTGAAGATATAAAAGACCTAGGCTTTTCAATTACCGAGCATATACGACTATACAAACTTTTCGCAGAAAATGGGACAGCAAGGATTTCTGAAGCTCCTGCATCACGAGCCTTTTTAACGTCTTTTGCATAAGCAAGGCTGGCAATAAGAATAATAGGAAGATATTTTGACGGACTATCAGAAGAAGTCCGCAAAGTTTTTGTAAAATCAACACCATCTACAGATGATAAATTCCACCCGACAATCAAAACATCTGGCAGCATTATTTCCATTCTCCAGACAGCTTCTTCTTCAGAGTTAACTGTTACTATTTTTCTTGCCTTGTTGTCTTTTAATATCTGATGAATATGCCTTCTTATTTCAAAATTATCTTCGACAATCATAAATTTAAGTTTTTCAAAATTAACATCAACCACAATCATTTCTCACACTTCTAAAGTGTCCTCCCAAGACTTACACAACGCACTCATTAAGAAGTTAATATAGTATAAGTGTTTTTTCAATTATAAAAACTATAAAAATTCACAACCAACTCTTGAATATTTTGTCTGTTTAGGTACATAGTTATACAAGTACAAAACGGAGTAGAAACCTGTGACGAAAACACCATTTTTACAAGAAGTGTCTTCTATTGATTTTCATAAAGCAATACCTGCTAAACAGAACACGTCTTTTATGGTCGAACACCCTACAAGACAAGAAGCAGAAAAAGCAGTTCGCACTTTGATTCGCTGGGTAGGAGATGACCCTGATAGAGAGGGACTAATTGACACGCCAAAACGTGTTGTAAAGGCTTATGAAGAATTTTTTGCTGGCTATCAGGCTAATCCCGAAGAAGTCTTAAATAAGGTTTTTTATGAAACAAACGGTTATGATGAAGTTGTAACTCTTTCAAATATAAGGCTGGAGTCTATGTGTGAACATCACATGGTTCCAATTATCGGAAAAGTACATATTGCGTACATGCCAGATAAAAGAGTCATAGGAATCAGTAAACTTGCACGTATAGTCGAACTTTTTGCAAAAAGACTACAAATACAAGAAAAACTTACAGCTCAGATTGCTAACAACATTAATGATATTTTGCAACCCAAGGGCGTAGCTGTCCACATTGAAGCTTCTCATCAATGTATAACAACACGAGGTGTACATAAAACTGAAGCATCAATGATAACTAGGCAAATGCTGGGTGTTTTCAAGGATAATGCAGCAATAAGAAATGATTTTCTTAATATGACAATGAAATGCTAACTTTTTATTCATAAATATAATGCTACTTTTAGTAGTCTAGGCTTTGTCTAGTAAAGTATAGATATGGATAGCAATTCTAGTAATTTTAATAACATTGAAAGAATCGGCTTGTCGCATTAGTAAACTTTAGAGTACACTCTGTTAAATTGTTTGCATTAAGCTTTCTGTTTTTATTTCCTGCATTGGCAGGAGCTGTTAAATACAGGTTAGTGTTTGTATTTGAAAATAAGGTATTTTTTTGATGGTTCTTTTGAATAGTCGTGTTTTAACCATTATTACAGCAGTTGCTCTATGTGGCTGTTCATTCGCTTCAGATGCTCTTTTCCCGTCATTGTCTGGCGATGAAACAGCAGAAAGTATTCCTATAACATCTGTTGCTAATGAAAGCTTTTCTGTTGATACAGCTGATGCAACTCCTGTTATGGGTTCAACAAATTTCAAGCCTTTGACTGTAACCCCAGGAAACCGCACTGGTACTTTCGTTGGGAAGAAAGTTGTAACTTTCAGAACAGAATTGTGGCAACTGCAAGAAACTATAAGAAGACGCAACACTGAGTTGCAGTCTATTAGAAACAAATCAGCAGAAGACACTCGCAAATACCATGAGATTGGGGCTTTTATCAACGCAAGATTGCAGCTTGGTACGACTCCAGGTAATCCCAAAATGAGGTCAAAATGGCGTGGAGCACAAAGGCAGATTCAACTAATGAGCAACAATGTTGCAATGATGAATCAGCTAGCGACACAAGTAGCCTCGGATTCTGCTATGACAGCGTATCTGCTCGATTCTATTCGTGCCGCTTATAATATATCAGGTGCAGTAGATGAAGATCATCACCAGCTTAGAATCCTCGAAGATGAAACTAATCAAACAGCAGTTTTAATCGAAAGGCTTCTGAATGAATTGAATCATGACATTTCACGTCAACAGCAGTACCTTAACAATGAAGACAACAACCTAAAAACTCTAGCAATGGCTATTAAAAATGGGCAACTTTATGGAGCTAGCATTTCTAACGCAATCGAATCTGCAACTCAGGAAATTGGCGGCAATTCTTTCTCTAGCCCCTTGCCATCAGCTTCTGTTGAAGGAAGAAGACCTCTTGTGGTAATCCGATTCGATCGTGCGAACGTTCCTTATGAGCAAGCTCTTTATCAAGCAATAAAACGTGCTCTTGAACGTCACCCTGAAACAAGCTTTGATTTGATTGCAGTAACGCCTTCTGGCGGATTAAAGAAAAGTGCTTCAGATTCTCGCAGAAATGCAGAAATGGTTCTTCGCTCTTTAACAAATATGGGGCTACCTACTAGTAGAATCAGGCTTTCGGCTATGACAAATGCCTCGTCTCATTCTAATGAGGTGCATTTATACATACGCTGATAATCAGTGTTAAAACATTTTTTATTAATTTTTACTGTAAGATTCATTGACTTAAACAGCTATAAGCCGTATATCGTCAAGTCTTATTACTATAACATGGAGTTAAAACGTTGAAACGCACATTCCAACCTAGCAGACTAGTCAGAGCACGTAGACATGGTTTTCGCAGTCGCATGTCCACAGTTGGTGGACGTCGAGTAATTAATAATCGTCGTAGCAAAGGTCGTAAACGCCTTTCAGCTTGATAAGCAAAGTTAGTTTAATATATTTTTACTGCTATGAGTTCTTTTTGGTAAACTCAATATCTTTAAGACAGCTTAAAAATGTATTTGCAACACAAAGAGAATCGTTTTTAAAGATACTATTTAGAACATCTTTAAGAT
>DAOWDM010000081.1 GCA_030639035.1 Alphaproteobacteria bacterium | reverse complement strand
TCTTTTTTACCAATAACTTTAGGTAAAAGTCGCACTGTTGCGTCAATCAGTATTGTTGCTGCCAATTCTCCCCCTGAAAGGATATAATCCCCTACAGAAATTTCTTCGACATTCCACTCATCGAGCAGACGCTGATCGACTCCTTCAAACCTACCGCAGAGAATAGTAACATTACTCTCTTTGGCTAGTTCTTTGATTCTTTTTTGTTCCAAAGGTTTCCCTCTTGGAGACATATAAATCAAAGGACCGTCTTTTTTCCATGACGATTGAATAGCTCTGTCCAGCACATCTGGTTTCATAACCATTCCAGCACCGCCCCCAAATGGAGAATCATCTACAGAACGGTGTTTATCTTCCGCAAAGTCGCGAATATTTACCGTCTCGATTTTCCATTTCCTATCTGACAAAGCCTTTCCTGCCAGAGAGTGTCCTAAATATCCTGGAAATATTTCAGGAAAAATAGTAAGGACAGTAGCCTTCCATACAGGAGTTACATCAGAAGTTTCCTTATCGGACTCAACTGTTTTTGTTGTCATTCCTGTCTTCGTCATGTTCTTCTGCTTTTTCGTCAAGCTGTTTGATAACAACGAGACCGTTTTTAATGTCTATTTTCGGAACTGCTTCTTTAGTAAAAGCTATAAATTCAACAGAATTATCTACTTTTTTTATTTCAAGTAAATCCCCTGCACCGAAATTATGCACTGCATTGATTTTTCCAGCCAGCTCACCGTTTTCATAACAAGTTTCAAGACCGATAAGGTCTGTGTAATAAAACTCATCATCTTCGGTTTCTGGCAGTAGCTGGCGTGATACAAAGAGTTTTTCACCGTTTAGTTTTTCGGCTTCATCTCTATTGCTCACTCCATCAATCTTTGCACGCAAAGCTTCTTTGTTTTTCCCAACTATCGTTATCTTAAACTTACGAGTTCCATCAGAATTTTCCAGCAGTCCGTAAGCTGTTATATCCTCTGGACAGTCAGTAAAACTTGTTACTTTCACCTGACCGTGCAGTCCATGTGCTTTTCCGATAACACCAACACAAATTCTGTCGGTTTCGGTTTGAACATTTTTTGCTTTGTCAGACATTAGCATATTTTCCGAAAAAAGATTTACTCTTCAGAAGAAGATTCAGCTATAGCACTTTCAGCTGCAGCTTTCTTTTCTTCTTTTTCCTTTAAGCGTTCAACAGCTCTTGCTTTAGGCTTGTCCTGCTTTGTCTGTTTATAGATAACAGGTTTTTCTACAAGTCCATGAGCACTAAGGAATCTAGCGACTCTGTCAGTAGGTTTAGCACCTACACTGAGCCAGTATTTAATGCGTTCTTCTTTAAAAGTCAGGCGTTCCGCATGGTCTTTTGGAACCATTGGATTATAAGTGCCTAGCTTTTCAATAAAACGACCGTCACGAGGAGAACGTACATCAGCGACTACAATACGGTAAAAAGGCCGTTTTTTTGTGCCACCTCTGGATAGTCTTATACGAATTGCCATTTTTTAAAAACCTTTTCGATGTTTTTAAGCGTTTTTAAGCTTTTATGGTTTAAATTTACCAGAAAAACCCTTTCCTAAATTAAAATTTCCAGAAAAACTTTTTTCTGCAGTGAGGTTATTCGGAGAAAAATCCGAAGGGAGCATGTCGGCGAGTTCACCAGCATCGCCAGCCCCCATTAAACTACTGTCAAACGAAGGCAGTAGCCCTTTCTTTTTCAGCTTCTTGGCTTTTTTCATCATTCCTGCCATTTGCTGGTATTGCTTTAAAATCTTATTTACATCTTGCACGTTTGTGCCAGAACCGTTAGCTATTCTGCGTTTGCGAGATGCTTTTATAATATTTGGACGCTTTCTCTCGTCTATTGTCATAGATAATAGAATGGCTTCCTGTTTAGTTATTAAGTTATCACTTATGCCAGACTGTTCAATCTGTTTTTTCATTTTGCTGATACCTGGAATCATGCCAAGCATGCCCTTTATATCACCCATTTTTTTTATCTGTCGCAGCTGGCGTAGCATATCTTCAAGGTTGAAGTTTTCTCACATCATGCGTTTAGCGAATTTTTCGGCTTCTTCCTGTTCTATTGTTTCAGCGGCAAGCACTACAAGCCCTACAATGACGACCATTCCAAGG
>DAOWDM010000156.1 GCA_030639035.1 Alphaproteobacteria bacterium | reverse complement strand
TTGCCATTGCAGAACAGTTTAAAGATGATTTTCTGAAAACTAATAAAAACAATCAGATAGAAGAAGATTATTCTCCAAATGCTGAGCAATCTGGTCAAAGAGCATTGAAAAACATGGCTTTGTCATATCTTGCAAAAAGTAGCGATAAAGAAGCTTCAAATCTTGTTGTAAAACAGTATTATTCAGCTGAAAACATGACAGATTGTGAAATGGCTTTATCTACTATTGTTAATTCGGACAAACTGGAACGTCAGCAGGTTCTTGATGATTTTTATGATAAGTATAAAGAGGATTCTCTTGTAGTAGATAAATGGCTTACAGTTCAAGCAACTTCTACACAGGAAGGAGCTTTGGATAATGTTAAGAAACTTCTTAAACATGAAGCGTTTTCTGATAAAAATCCAAATAAAGTAAGGGCTCTTATTGGTGCTTTTGCATCAAATCCAACGCATTTCCATGCAAAAGATGGTTCTGGTTATGAATTTTTGGCAGATCAGATTATCAAGCTGGACGATATAAATGCTCAGACAGCTTCAAAGCAGGTTTCTCCTCTTGGAAAATGGCGTGATTTTGATGCTGAACGTCAGGAAATGATGAAAGCTCAGTTGAAACGTATTATTGATAAGCCTAATGTATCTTCTACTACCTATGAAATGGCATATAAATGTCTTGGTGAAGATGATAAAAAAGACAAGGTAAAAGAAATTCGTCATAACAAAGCAAAAGCACGGATTTCAAGCATTAGAAAAAGAAAGCAGACTGATGCAATGATTAATGTAGCAAAGCAAAAGTCTAGTGTTTCACGCTAATAAATAAGTTCCTATGTTGATAAAAGGCTGGCGAGTTCGTCAGCCTTTTATTTTGACTTACTCAATTTTGAGATAAAAAAACGGCTTCTTTTTATAGAAGCCGTTTTTTTGTAGATGTTTTTAAAGTATCAGCCTTTAAGTAAGAGTTTTAATATCCCAAATTATTTTAGCATATTCATGGATTGTGCGGTCGCTTGAGAAACAGCCTACGTTAGCTGTATTCAGCACGGCTTTGCGTGTCCATGTGTCTGAATCTTTGTATTGACGGTCTACTTTCTCCTGCATTTTGATATAACACTCAAAATCAGCCATAATCATGTACTTGTCTTTTCCACGTAAAATAGAATCAATAATTGAAGAGAAGCGTTTGGGTTCTTCTGGAGAGAAAAAGCCACCATCAATCATGTCGATAATGCGTTTTAGTTCAGGTATTTTGTTATAGAAATCATATGGATTGTATCCATCTTTCTTAAGTTTTTCTACTTCTTCAACTTTAAGTCCGAAAATGAAAATATTTTCATCACCGACTTGCTCTGCGATTTCTACATTTGCTCCGTCAAGAGTACCAATAGTCAAAGCACCATTAAGAGCGAATTTCATGTTTCCAGTGCCTGAAGCCTCTGTTCCTGCAGTTGAAATTTGCTCGGAAAGTTCTGTTCCTGGAATAATAATTTCAGCAGATGTTACATTGTAGTTCGGTATGTAAACAACTTTTAATAGGTCGCCAACAGCATCATCATTATTAATAGTATTTGCTACATTATTTATCAAATGAATGATTTGTTTAGCCATGTAATATCCAGGAGCAGCCTTGCCACCGAACAAAACTGTACGAGGCACACAATCACCGTTAATTTTACCGTCTTTAATCATGTTGTAACGATAAATTACGTGCAGAAGATTCAAAAGCTGGCGTTTGTATTCATGAATACGTTTGATTTGTGAACACATCATAGCATCAGGGTTAACAGTAACTCCTGTACTTTCTTTTATAAAATCAACTAATGCAAGTTTATTGCTTTTTTTGATTTCAGCAAAACGGCTACAGAATTCTTTGTCATCTGCAAAAGAAGTTAAACCTTTAAGCAAGTCAAGATTCTTAATCCAACCTTTTCCGACTTTTTCGCTGATCAATTCGGATAAATTAGGATTAGCAGTAAGAAGCCATCGGCGAGGAGTAACACCATTCGTCATGTTGACGAATTTATCTGGTGTCATCTGATCGAAATCTGAAAATACGTTTTCTCTTAGTAATTTTGTATGAAGAGCAGCTACTCCGTTTACTTTATGGCTTCCAACAATTGCTAGATGTGCCATGCGTACGCAACGGTTATTGTTGTCAATAATTGACATTCTGCTCAAAGCCGTCAAATCGTCTGCAAAAGCATCGCGGACTTCTTTTAAGAAGTCATGATTTATGCGGTAAATAATTTCTATATGACGAGGAAGGATTCTCTCAATTTGTTCGATTGGCCATGTTTCCAAGGCTTCAGCAAGCAGAGTGTGGTTTGTGTAAGAGAACACCTGTCTTGTTAAGCTCCATGCCTTATCCCAGCCAATATTATGCTCATCAATAAGAAGACGCATCAGTTCAGGGACGCTTAATGCAGGGTGAGTATCATTAAGCTGAATAGCCATGTCTTTTGGCAAATCATCTAAAGAAGCACCTCTTCTCAAATAGCGGTGCAATATGTCTTGCAAAGATGCACTGACGAAAAAATATTCCTGTTTGAGACGTAATTCCTGCCCCATAAGAGTTGAATCCATTGGATACAGAACACGAGAAAGAGTTTCTGTTAAAGTCTTTTCCCGTACAGCTTCAATGTAGTTTCCTTCGTTGAAGTTATACAAGTCAAAATCACGTGTAGCACGAGCTGACCATAGTCTCATAGTAGCTACTGTTTCTGAATCATAACCTGAAACAGGCATGTCATAAGCTTGAGCCGTAACACGTTCTGTATCAACCCATTCTCGTACTTCACGTCCATTCTCGTCTCTTTTTAGGATTACACGACCGAAGAAATGAACACGGTAACGGACATCTGGTCTGCTTGTTTCCCAAGGATTGCCGTAACGAAGCCAGTTTTCAGGGTGCTCAACCTGTTTGCCGTCTCGTATTTCCTGATTGAACATGCCGTACTCGTAACGAATACCATACCCATATCCAGGGTATCCCTGAGTAGCCATCGAATCCATAAAACACGCTGCAAGACGCCCAAGACCGCCATTGCCAAGAGCAGGGTCTTGCTCACATGCTTCAATTTCATCAATGTTCTGCCCAAGACCTTTCATTACATCTTGAATAATTCCTTTTAAATCAAGGTCTACCATTACTTTGTCAAGCTGACGACCAAGCAAGTATTCAAGCGAAAGGTAGTAAACACGTTTGAATTTCTTCTCGACACGGTTTTTGTGTGTAACAACTTCACGCCTATTGAGAAGACCGTTAAGCATGCATGAAATAGCAAGATACCAATCAAGAGGTGTCGCATATCCTGGGTGCTTGCCTACCTTATCTACTAGTATGTCTAGTAGCTGCTGTTTTACGAATTCTGGGTTATCCCAATTTCTTTTATCATTAATCCATAACTCATCTTTAATCGGTAGGTTTTCCATTTATATGCCTTTTTTCTAGTATGTTTGTTATTAACTGCTTTGCGTACCGTAATAAACAACTTTGGTCAACCAAACAATTAGACACGTACCTAGAAAAAAATGTTTTTTTGAAGTTATTTCTATTCTGGTTTTTTTATCATGTCATAATAATACCAATCAGCAGCTCCTTTGTGTTTTTCTGAGATTGCTGAAAATCCAAACTTTTCATAGAATTTTTTTAAGTAATGTATTGCTTCTATTTCGATTGAATCAGAAGGATAGTTTTCCGCAACATGAGAGAGCAAATGCTTCATAACTTCTTGCCCAAGCCCGCTACCTCTATCGGATTTTCTCACAACTATTCTGTTTAATGAAATATTTTCGCCACAAACGCCAGAAGGAGAAACTCTGCCATAGGCTACAAGCTTGTTGTTTTTATCAAAGCCTAAGAGATGCATGCTATCCTGATCTTTATTATCAAGATCAACCCACACAGAATTTTGCTCAAGAGTAAAAACAACCTGCCTCAACTCTAATGCATCGTAAAGCTGTTGTGTAGACAGCTCATCAAAACTATAGAACTTGAAATTAATACCCATGTGTTAACGCTCAGATTTATTAGTAACAACAACATTTATAGCGTTTTTTAAGCTTTATTAGTAACAACAACATTTATAGTGTTTTTTTCAGCTTTTTTTGTGGCTTTTGCTTGTACATAGTTCTGTAGAACCACTTCATTACCGTTTATAATAAGCCATATTCTCTTTCATCTTAATATTGTATATTTTGTCTTTTACAATCCCTGCTTTTGCTTCGATTTTGCATTTAGCTTCAGTTGTAAAATTTGGGAACTTTACATTTGCAAAAGATGCATTGCCCATTTTTGTATTCCAAAACTTAGCCTTTTTGAAATTAACGTTTACTAAGCTGGTTCTTTCAAAATTGGTTTTTTTAACAATTGCTTTTTCAAAATTAGTATTCTTAATGTTAGAACCCTCTAAACTAGCCTCAAAAAGAATTGCTTTTGAAAAATTAACATCTGTAATATCTGCACAAAAATTCAATTTAGCTCCTGTAAGATTAGCGTATGCAAAGTCAGCTCCTTTTAACTCTGCACAAGAAAGTTTAGCATTTTCAAGATTAGCCCCTCTGAAACTTGCATATTGAAGATTAGCTGGTGTAGATGTTCTTTTTCCACGACGTTTCCAAATAGAATTGACATCTAAAACAGCATCTTTAAGGTTTGCCATTGAAAGGTTTGCCCCTGAAAGGTTTGCCCCTATTAAGTTCGCTCCTTCAAGATCAGCCCCTCTTAGGTTTGCTCCAGAAAGATCAACACATGCACCGCTTCCCATAAGTTGGGCATTTTTTAAGCTAACTTTATTTTTAACAGCAATCTCAACACACTCTTTAAGACTTTCAGCTCCTGTTTGAAAAAGCAATTTTCCGCTAGTATCTTTAATCTGATAGTTTTTCATTTGCTAAAGCCCCATTAAATTTTTTCTTTCAATTTATGTATTATATTGCAGTTTTTTGTCCAAGTCAACAGCTTGTTTAAAGCTTTGCAAGTGCAATGAAATCAAGGAATCCTTGCAGGATATAAGCGGCGGCGGCTTTGTCTATATTCTTTTTGCGTTTTTTTCGGCTTAAGTCAGCTTCTTGTATCATTATACGCTCAACAGCGGCAGATGAGAATCTTTCGTCCCAAAATGTAATTGGTATATCTATTTTAGCTTGAAGCCTGCTTGCAAATTTACGTGTTTTTGCTGCACGTTCTCCTTCTAAACCGCTCATCATTTTTGGGAGTCCGAATACAAGTCCTCCGATATTAAGCTCTTTTATTACATCAATAAGCTCGTAAATATCTTTATTAATAGAAGTTCGTTTTATAGTTTTATATGGGGAGGCAATTATTAAGGTCAAATCTGATAAGGCCAATCCAATAGTTTTTTCACCGAAATCCAGCCCTAAAAGGGCTTTGCCGTATGATAACTGTTCTTTAAGCTCCAAAGGAGTCATGTCTGTCTTGAAGTTTGTCATGCTGAATGATACCTTGCATATTACTGTGGAGTAAATTTATTTTTTACGGAGACTAAAAATATTATGTCGCTGAATAAAGCTACTGTTAAAAAAATTGCAGTTCTATCTAGGATTAATGTTCCTGATGAAGAACTAGAAGGGCTTGCAGGGGAATTGTCAGGTATTGTTGATTTTATCGAACAGCTAAAAGAAGTTGATACTGATGATGTAGAACCTATGGCTTCTGTTGCTGAAATGACACTAAGACAGCGTAAAGATGAA
>DAOWDM010000166.1 GCA_030639035.1 Alphaproteobacteria bacterium | reverse complement strand
GCAAGCAGGATATGGAAAGGCTTCAAATCGGCACAGAAAATCTTTATTTTCAACCAAAAGACAAAACAGCATCGCATAAAAAAGCAAAAATATTTCACAAGGCACTGACAAGGCTGAAAAACAACCAAGGAACATATAACAATACTGCTGAACGTATTGTTATGATGGAAAACCGCCTATTCAGAACAGAGTTGTTTTTTCCTGCAGATGTTCCAATAGGAACTTATATGGTCGAGGTTTATCTTGTACGAAAAAAACGTATAGTCAGTGCTGAAATAACGCCTTTGATTGTTTCTAAAACTGGGATTAATGCAGAAATTTATTTTTTTGCTTACAAATATTCATTTATTTACGGTATCATTTCTGTTCTTATAGCTGCTCTTGTAGGCTGGCTTGTCAGCATTGTGTTTAAGAAAAAATAGGAGATAAAATAATGAATGAAAAAAACAATGAAGATGTTGTTTCCAAAATAAAATCCATTCTTGATACTAGGATTCGTCCAGCAGTAGCTCAAGATGGAGGGGATATTGTTTTCAAAAAGTACGAAGATGGAATACTTTATGTGAAAATGGAAGGTGCATGCTCAGGCTGTCCTCATGCAGTAATAACATTGAAAAATGGTGTAGAAAAAACTCTTAAGCATTATATTCCAGAACTAATTGCTGTTAAAGAAGTCGATTAAGCTAAAATTTATAGCATCTATAAAAACGGTTTAGTTAAAGTTTCAACTGAACCGTTTTTATAAAAATTGCAAACACACCTCAATTTGATGATGATTTTTTTACAATCGTTATCTCATCTTTGTAGAGTGAAAAACATCTCTAAAAGTTGCTAATAAAGCCTGTTATTTTCCGCCCAAAATTAAAGTCTGGTATGGAAAATGATAAAAATCCAGATTCATAAAAAAAGCAGAAATAAACAGCAATTGAACCATAAAGCAAAATTCCAAGCGGAAATTTAAAGGCTACTCTAAAATCTGTTCTGGAAGGCAATGCGTTTTCAATAATTATAGTTTGCAGGGCTATATAAAGAATGTAATTACTGATTGAAGGTTTTATATACGGCACTATTTCGCTATTTAACCAAAATCCTATAGGAAGCAAGCTTAACGGTGCCATCGCCGAAGGAATCGCATTGAAAAATTTAATGTTACGGAAGCCAACGCTCCCCATAATATAATTTCCTTTTCCATCAGATTTTGGCCATATGGAAAAACGGCAAGGACCTGAAAATGTAACGAAACCAACAATCAAATGGGCTAATTCGTGCATTAAAGTTCCTGGAACTTCCACCAAAGCACAAAGCCAAATGTTGCGATAAGTAGCATATTTTGCTCTCATAAGAAAAATTACAAACATGATAAGCATGAATCTATTATGAAGAACTATTTTTAAAAGATGAGGATCGGTATTGAGTTCAAAAATATTCATGTTTCAATCTTTTTCATTTTAAAGGTTCTTGTCAGACCATTCGCATAAATCTGCAACTACACATGACTTGCAGTCAGGCTTTTTTGCTTTGCAAACATACCGTCCATGCAAAACTAGCCAATGATGAGCATGAAGCCTATATTTATCAGGAACATTTTTTTCAAGCTCTTTTTCAACATCTAAAGGCTTTTTACCCAAAGCTAACCCTGTGCGGTTTCCAAGCCTGAAAACATGAGTATCAACGGCAAAAACAGGCTCTCCAAAAGCAGTATTTAATATTACATTCGCTGTTTTACGCCCTACTCCAGATAACTTTTCCAGATTCTCACGATTATTTGGAACTTCCCCATTGTGTTTTTCAAGAAGCTCTTTACTTAAAGCAATAATATTTTTTGCTTTGTTATTATAAAGACCAATTGTTTTTATATGTTCTTTCAAACCGTCAAGACCAAGCTCAATCATTTTTTCAGGAGTATCTGCAGCCTTAAAAAGTGCGGGAGTAGCCTTGTTTACTCCTTTATCCGTCGATTGAGCAGATAGAACGGTAGCTATTAAAAGCGTATAAGTGCTGTAATAATTAAGTTCGATTTTCGGTTCTGGATTGCTTTTCTCTAAACGTGCAAAAAAATCTTCTATTTGTTCAGGAGTCATTATTCAACAACACTAATAGATGTTTTTGGTACAAAATACTGATAGCCAAACCAAAGCCATTTATTGTCAGTATTACGCTGTAAAGTGCAGTTTATTCTGCCTGAGCCACCTTCTGGAAATGGCTTTTTCATGCGGACTTCAATGCGTTTTCCAAGCTGTTCAATATGCAAACGTCCTTCATGAGGTGCATAACAAGCAAGAGTTTTAAGACTTAAAGAATAATCAGTAATAGTGAAGCCATACAAAGGCGGGTTTACAGACAGCAAAGGATTCAAAGGCGTTATATCCGAAATCGGCAAAGGAAGACTGTTTACAGCTAGCTTAAACCTGTCAATATTTCCAAACTTTTCAGTAAAAGGAAAACGAGACATGTAATACCTATTTGTTTTTGCAGATATAGCTCCTGAATG
>DAOWDM010000162.1 GCA_030639035.1 Alphaproteobacteria bacterium | reverse complement strand
GTGCCCAAGAGAAGACTCGAACTTCCACGACCTTGCGGCCACATGCACCTGAAGCATGCGCGTCTACCAGTTCCGCCACTTGGGCAAAAACCGTTCTTTTGCTCCATTACGTCGCCCGAGAACCTTGCTGAAATGCTCACGTACCTATAGGTACGCTCCGCTTCCATCAAGAACCACGCCTAGCACTGGAACAAAATCTTCGACTTTTACTTCTTAACTTTTAACAAATTAGGGAGAAAACACAATACTTAACTTTAAATAAAGCCGTATCCGTATGCGAAAAGGGCTACTCCTAGGAATACTCTATACACAGCGAATGGAGTGAAAGAGCTTTTTTTCAGCCATTTCATCATAACCCATATGGCTGTTATGCCTGTTAAAAACGAGGCAAGAACACCTATTAGGGCAAACATAGTCAAATCTGGACAGCCTTCCTTATATATATGTATAGCTGTTAATAGTCCTGCTCCTGCTATGGCTGGAATAGCTAACAGCATGGAAAATCTAGCGGATTCTGTTCTATCGTATCCTAGGAAACGTGCGGCGGTCATGGTTATACCTGAACGGCTTGTTCCAGGGATAAGAGCAAGTACCTGAAAAGCTCCTATTATCAAAGCATCTTTACAGGTGAGATTTTCAACTTTTTTGTCTTTTGTTCCTTTGCGGTCGGCTATGTAAAGAAGAATCCCGAACATAAAAAGAGTAATGCTGATAACTTTAAGACTGCGTAAAATTGGAACAGGATTGCTGCTTAAGATAAATCCAGCAATAACTACAGGAATAGTTGCAACTATAATATGAATAACAAGCCTGCTTCCTGAATTGCTTTCTTTTTTTGCCAGAAGAGGAAGCCCTTTCAGCATTAAGAAAATATCATTCTTAAAATAAACCAAAACAGCAAACAAAGTTCCGATATGAAGAGCAACGTCCATATCATGCCCTTGATCAGCCCAGTTAAGCAGTTTCGGTATAAAACACAGGTGTCCTGATGAGCTTATAGGAAGGAACTCTGTAATTCCCTGCACAACGGACAGTGTTAAAATCTGCTGAATATCCACTATTATAATCCTGAAAAAAATTATTAAATTTGCTTAAACCGCTTCAAACAGGCTTGATTTTTTGCCATCTTTTAAGTATTCGGCGGTGAAAGTATCAGCTATAGCTGCGAACTGTTCTGTTAGTTCTGTCGCTAAACTGTACTTTTCATCAACATCTTTTAATGAGTAGCCTTCTCGGAAAGTCTGTTTGTCGAGCTGGTTTGCGGGGTCTCCTCCAGGCCATATTCTCCAGCAGTCGTTGTCAACAACATCAGCAAGAACTATCTTGCCATCACGAACTCTGCGACCTATTTCAAACTTTGCATCTACAAGATGAACAGGAAGCCCATTTATTTCAATTTTTCTCCAGACAGTTTCCAAGGCTATAAAAGCAGGCAGTATGATATGCCTTGCAATATACTCCAGAACATGAATCGGAATAATTGGCTTGATTGTCATCAAAGGTTCGCCTTCTATAGGCTTTTGAGATGAAAAAATATTCCAATTTTTTTCTGCTATAGCAATATATGGAGTGGCGAAAACATCTTCGCTCCAAACTCCGTCCTTTAAATAATCTTTTCTAGCTTCGTTTTCAGGTATTTGCTTGTAACCAGAATCAGTCTTCACAACTGTATGTTTATGGAAAAATTCTACTTTAAGATTTTCAAATGCTATTGGTAGTCCGCTTTCAGGCTTTGCTTCGGGATTACGTTTTAAATAGCTTCCCCAAGGATAACGTCTGATAATAAATTTTATAGGAAACATTTCGCATGCTTCACACAACATAGTTCTTTCGTCTAACTGTTTTATGAAAGCTGTTTGTATTTTACATCTGTTTAAGTAGTTAAAAATATTGCAGGACTGTCTTGTTTTCTGACAGCCGATAGCTGCAATATCAGCATGCCTTGCAGCATCTCCTGCTGTCATGGTATCTTTTGCTGCAAGCGTAACAAGATAAGGCTTGCGAGCTGTTTTTATTATTTTAGTTTTGCCTTCAATATTCATAGTTTAATTTTTCCCGTATGTCTTCCTATCAACAAAATCAATTTTTGTGTGAAAAGACTGTATCATCTTTATACTTTTAAGGTATATTTTTTTGAATATTCGGTATAAATAGAATATAAAGGTTTTATCAGTAAAACTATCGGGCTATTTTAAGGATTAGTGTAAAAATGAGCCAGAACAAACTAGCAGAAATACTTAAACACGACTCTTCATTTAAAGAGCTGTATGAAAAACATGCTTCTGAAATTGATGCTATTAACAAGCTCAAAAAAGAAATGAATGCAGTTATTCTTGCACATAATTATATGGCTCCTGACATATTTTTGACAGTTGCAGACTTGGTTGGGGATAGCTTAGGTCTTGCCTTTGATGCAGTTGAAACAAAAGCAGATATTATTCTTATGGCAGGCGTGCATTTCATGGCAGAAACAGCAAAGCTAATGAGTCCTGCAAAAACTGTTCTTATACCTGATATGGAAGCAGGCTGCTCGCTTGCATCTTCTATTACAGCTAACAACATAGAGAAACTACGTCAAAAACATCCTAACGTACCAGTAGTTTGCTATGCCAACACTACAGCAGAAGTAAAAGCAGCAAGTGATATTTGCTGCACATCAGCAAATGCTGTAAAAGTTGTAGAATCGCTTGGCACTGAAGAAGTAATATTTTTACCCGATGAAAATTTAGCTAGCTATGCAGCATCTAAATCAAAAATAAAAATAATCACATGGAAAGGCGATTGTGAAGTTCATGTGCTTTTCACAAAAGAAGATATAGATAAATGCCGAGAAAAATATCCTGATACAGTGATTCTTGCTCACCCTGAATGCAAGCGTGATGTACTAGAAGCATCTGACTTTATAGGCTCTACATCTGGCATGATTAAATATGTACGTGAAAACCGTCCCAAACATGCATCAATTATTACAGAATGTTCAATGGGGGCAATTCTAGCTCTTGAAAACCCTGATATACATTTTAACATGCCATGTTACAAATGCCCTCATATGGAACTTATAACAATTCCTAAAATCCTGTCTTCATTGCAAAATATGGAGCATAAAGTTGAAATAGATGCTGGTATTGCTGTCAATGCACGTAAATCTGTTGAACGCATGCT
>DAOWDM010000222.1 GCA_030639035.1 Alphaproteobacteria bacterium | reverse complement strand
TTGCCGACATATGACAAAGAAGAAGATGTTCGTTTGTTCGTTAGGGGTAATAAACTTGCTTATATGTATGTTTTTAATGTTGTGTTGGGAAGAGGAAAAAATATCCCAACTTTGCTGTTTCCTGAAAATGGTTCAAAGTCTGAGAAAATAGAAGCAAATGAGCTTTTAATTCTTAAAACGGACAAGCTGAAAGCTGGTAGAAGTTTCGTGTGGGTTGTTGCTAGTGAGGTCAATTTGGATAGAAAACTTCTGAAAAATGGCAAAATAAGAAGCAATATTATACGCTCACTTCTAACTGTTCGTAATAAAGCCAGAAAAAACAATAAAGGACACTCAGAAGCCCGCTTGTTATTGATAAAACAATAAAAAAAGCTGCTCTTTTGTTTCATTCCCTCTCTTGTCATTAGCGAGTAGCTTTGCTACGTGGCAATCTCATTATAAAAGAGAGATTGCCGTCATTCGCAAGATGACATGTTCATATGTTTTAATCCTGATTTCATATAATCGTATCCAGTAACAAGAGTAAGTCCAGCTGTTATCCAAAGAAGTGTTTCTCCGAGAATTAATGTATGAAGGAAAGCTGGTCCAGCGTCTCCGACAATCAGTACAGGCAAAGCAATAAGTTGAAATGCTGTTTTCCATTTGGCTAGCCTTGAAACTGGCATGCCTATACGGATTTCTGCTAAAAACTCCCTTAAACCTGAAACCAAAATTTCCCTGCATAAAATAACAGCAGCAGGGAGAAGCCCAAACATTCCAAGTCTGTCAAAAGCAGCTAAAAATAGTAGAACTGAAGATACAAGCAACTTGTCGGCTATAGGGTCAAGAAAACGTCCGAAACTTGAAGTTAGGTTTTGAGTTCTTGCAAGATAACCGTCAAAAAAATCAGTAATTGCTGCAATTGAAAATAGAGCACAGCCTATCCATCGTGCTGTATTTCCATCTATATAAAACGTAACAAGCACTAAAGGAATTAGTACAATCCTTGCAATGGTTAATAAATTTGGCAGGTTAATCACAACAATAAATCACAGATTAGAATTAAAACATAAATGATATTAACTGCTAGAATGGAAATAGTCATATATATTTTTTGCTATTTTTGCATTTATTCCATCAACGGCATTTAAATCATCAATCCCAGCATCAGATACAGCCCTTGCAGAACCAAAATGATGAAGCAAAGCTTTCTTCCTTTTTGCACCGATTCTTGGTATGTTGTCAAGGGGAGAAGAGTAGATATCCTTTAATCTTTTTGCACGATGCGAACCTATTGCAAAACGATGTGCCTCATCACGAAGGCGTTGCAAAAAATAAAGCACAGAATCATCAAAAGGCATGGAAAAAGTTTCTTTGTTCTGACAATGAAACAGTTCTTTGCCTGCATTTCTGTCTCGTCCTTTAGAAATAGCTATAGCTGTTATATTTTTGATTTTCAGTTCAGAAAAAACTTCAAGAACTACGTTTAAGTGTCCTCTGCCACCGTCTATCAGCACAATATCAGGAGTGTTATCTTTTGTAATTTTAGTGAAACGCCGAGTAAAAACTTCACGCATCATTCCATAATCATCGCCAACGGTATTGCGAATGTTGAATTTGCGATAAGAGCTTTTAATAAAGCCTTCTTGACCTGCTGCAATCATGCAGCCAACGGCGTTTGTTCCTTGAATATGACTGTTGTCAAAGACTTCAATGCGACTTGGAACAAATGGCAGTTCAAAAGTTTCAGCAACTTTGTTCATTAGTTGTTTTTGAGTTGCTTTATCTGCAAATCTGCGGGCAAGAGCTTCTTTTGCATTTACCAGAACTTGTTCGACAAGTTTTTTCTTGTTTCCACGAATAGGTACTGTGATTTTGATTTTATTCTCCAGCTTTTGCTCAAGAGCTTTATGAATTAGTTCTTGATTCGGCAGTGAAATATTTAGAATAATTTCTAAAGGCGGAGTGTGTCTTGAATAGAACTGGCTTACGAATGCTTCTAAAATGACATTTTCGTCAGCACCTTTTGCTTGTGATGGAAAAAACGAGCAGTTTCCACAGCTATATCCTCCACGAAAGAAAAATATATGTATGCAGGATTGTCCGCCTGTCTGTTTTATTGCTATGACATCTGCATTCGAGGCTTGTGCAGGCGTTTTATGCCCATGTATTTGTCTTAATGCGTTTATTCTATCTCTGAAAACGGCTGCTTTTTCAAAGTCCAGATTCTTGCTGGCGTTTTCCATTTTTGTAGCTGTTTCTTTTATGATTTTTGAACTTTGACCTGCAAGAAAAGCCTTTGCTTGAGAAACTAGCTTTATATATTCATGGTGTGTTATGTATCCTATACAAGGAGCAGAGCATCTTTTAATTTGATATTGCATACATGGCTTTGTGCGGTTTGCAAAGTTTAAATCCGAGCAAGAACGCAGTTGAAAAGCTTTTTGTAAAATAGATATGGTTCTATTAACTGCTCCAGCAGAAGCAAAAGGTCCGAAATATGTCCCTTTTTTTGTTTGAGCTCCTCGGTGTTTGACTATACTAGCCCACTCATCTTTGTCTGTTATCAAAATATGCGGGAATGTTTTGTCATCTTTCAATAGAATATTAAAATGCGGTTTTAGTTTCTTTATCAGGTCGCTTTCAAGTAACAGAGCTTCTGATTCTGTATGAGTAACTATTATTTCAACGAAACAGGTTTCAGACACCATTCTTTGAAGTCTTGCAGGTAGTAAATCTGTTTTAGTGTAGCTTGTTAATCGTTTCTTAAGGTTTTTTGCCTTACCTATATATAGGGGGCTTTTATCTTCTCCGAGCATTCTGTAAACTCCAGAAAGTTCAGGCATTGTTTCAAGATGCTTTCTGATTACATTTATTCCATTGGATAAATTGCAGTTATTGCAATGCTTCTTTTGGTTCTTCATTTATCATTTCCGACTTTTCAATGACTTAGCAGTATTGTCCACGAAACTTGTGGATAAGTATGTTAGTAACATTCCTGTTGTGCCAGAAAAAACTAGGAATACCTAGACTTTTTATCGTGTTGCCTAAAAAATGGGCATAACAGATAAGATGCTGAAAACAAACAGAAAAATAAAAGCAATGAATATTATTGCATATATTTTTTCTATTGCTATTGACAATAATAACTATAGGAATTGAACTAATTTTCACCTGTTAACAAAATAAAAAATACAAACAAAAAAACAGTGCCGTTTTAGTCCAGATTGTTGTGTGCTATATATTCCGTGGAGTCGTTAAAAATATGCTATGTTTTTGCATTCAACTACTGCGAACACAATCTATCTTTTTCGATTTTTACGCATGTTAAAAGTTGTTTTTTTATCATAAGTTATTTTGCGACTCGTGTTTTGTTATTATTTCCAGCCAAGATGCTTTCCTCCATCAATAGCTATGATTTGACCTGTCATTGACGGTGTTTCAAGTATGTAGTTTACGGTTTTGCAGATTTCTTGAAGCTGTGTTTTTTGTCGCAAAGGAGTTGCTGCACAAAGCCGTTCAAACTGTTCTTTGTCGTGTTCCCCGACAGGCAAAACAAACCCTGGGGCTATTGCGTTTACTCTTATTTTAGGAGCTAGAGCCTGAGCCATAGTCTGTGTTAACGTCCACAGTCCTGACTTGCTGACTGTGTAGCTTGAATAATTAGGCGTTAGATTAAGGACACGCTGGTCTATTAAGTTTATAATTGTCCCGTTAGAATTATTGGAAAGCTGACTAGCAAACTGCTGAGATAGAAAAAATGGAGCAAGC
>DAOWDM010000045.1 GCA_030639035.1 Alphaproteobacteria bacterium | reverse complement strand
TTCCTTTTCGAATCGCATTTTTTTATCATTTGCTCCATGTTTTTGATGAAAATAATCGCTAAAAATACGGTTGCCGTACATTGGTTTTAAGTACAAAGAGCGGTCTTTTAATAGTTGGTTTTTTGCATATACATCAACAAAAGGCAGTACCTTTGCGTGGTCATAGCCGCTGCTGTCTCCAATAGCAAAATAAACAAGTTTCGAGACTTTGCTTTTAAACCTTTCAAACTTTTCCAAGATTTTGTCAGAGTGATTCTTCCAGCCATCGCTATAGAATTTACTTTCTATAATCAGAACATCACAATCGCAAAGTTTTTCTTCCTCATCATCACGGTCAAACAACTGCAAGTCTATTCCAGCATCTTTCAAAGCATGGCGATGCATAATCAGCGGAAATAAAAAAGCTCGTCCGTTAGGAGAGACAAAGCCTTGAGTAAGTACATGAAGTTTTATCATAAGATTTTATAACACGTTCTTTTTTAATTTTAACGTTTTTATTAGACTTAAATGAACTTAGTTTCTTTATTCATTGCCGAATGCTAACAAACAAATTATAAAAACATATAGTTTTTGTAATAAAAATGCAGATGAAAAAATGAACGTTAAATCCAGTCTTAATCCGATATATAAATGGAAAACATTAGAAATCGGCAAAGTTACCGTTAATTTTCAAGGAGTTATAAGCTGTTTGAAAGAACTTGCAGAGCTGGTTGAAAAGCCTTCTGATGATGTTTTTGAAAAAATAAAGACTTTGCTTCTTAAAGAATATGAGCATTTTTCATGTATTTTAGAAACTGATGAGCTGATTTTTGCTTGTGTAGATTGGTGTCGCAGTCGTCCTGTTTTTTACGGTATCGGCAAAGATTCTGGCATTGTTTCAAATTGTGCTAGAACGGCTAAAAATGAAGCTAGACTTGAAAAATCTAATAATGATGGAGTGCTTGAATACTCTATGGCTGCCTATGTTACAGGCAATGAAACGGTTTATGAAAACTTGTTTCAGCTTCAATCTGGCGAGTGTTTAATATGGCGGTTAAATGAAGAAAAACCGCAGACTCACCGCTATTACCGCTATATTCCAAAGCCTGAAAAAATCGTTGATGAAAAAGTATTAGAAAAAGAACTTGGCGAGATTATTGACAACATAATGCACCGAGCTATTAAAACGGCTGACGGAGCTCCTTTATGGCTTCCGTTGAGTGGAGGGCTTGATTCAAGGCTTCTTCTCGCAAAGCTGGTAGAGTTCGGATATAAAAATATTCAGACTTTCAGTTATGGAGTTAAAAGCAATCACGAAGCAATCACTGCAAAACGCATAGCTGCAAAACTAGGCGTTCCATGGTTCGAGCTTGCAGCAGAACCTAAACTTACAGAAACACTATGGAATACAAAGGAAAGAAAAGACTACGAGAGTTTTGCAGACGGTCTTGCGTCATGCCCAAGCTATCTTGATTTCGAGGCTTTTTATAAGTTAGTTAAAGACAAAAAAATGCCCTCTGAAGCTGTTATTATGAACGGTCAATCTGGCGATTATATAACTGGGGCACATATTCCAGAATCTCTTTATTCTAAAACTTCACTGACAATGGACGACTTTTATAAAGCTGTTGAAACAAAGCATTTTTCATTGTGGGACGATTTAAAAGAAAAGCCTGAAAATATCAGCATCATAAAAAAACGTGTACTGGATTTACTTCCCAATCTTCCAAAAGACATTTCTGATTATGAGAAAATCTGTACTTATTATGAAAGCTGGGAATGGCAGGAAAGACAGTCAAAACTGGTAGTGAACGGACAGCGTATTTATGAGCATTTTGGTTTAAAATGGGTTATGCCTTTATGGGACGGTGAGCTGATGAATTTCTGGGAAATCATGCCTATTCACTTGAAAACAGAGCAGAATTTTCATGTTAGATATTTACAAAACTACAATTACAAAGGTGTTTTTGATACTTTAAGAGATGCTCCTGAAACTTGGACTCCAAAATACCGCTGGATACCTTGGGCAGCCCGTACAATCGGCTTGTTAAAAGGAAAAAAAGCAAAAGAAGATTTCTACAAACGCATGTATTATTACTCGACCTATAATGACCAATATGCTTTATTAGGACATGATTCTTACTTGAAAAACTACAAAAAAGCCCGTGGGATTGTGTCGTTTTTTTCCAAACAATGGCTTGAGGATAATGGGTTTTCTGTGGAACGGAAAGGTTAAAACATGTGTGGATTTGCGGCTCTTTTTGAGCAGGGGAGAACTTTTGAACCTGAATTATTATCTGCAATAGATAAGGACATCTATCACAGAGGACCTGATTCTGGCGGACAAGTTTCAGAAACTGGGTGCGGATTGGTTTTCCGCAGGCTGTCTATTCTTGACCCGAAAGAATCTTCTGACCAGCCTATGACCGATGCTACTGGTCGCTACACCATTGTTTTTAATGGAGAAATCTATAACTACAGGGCTTTAAGAGAAGAGCTAAAAGCCAAAGGCGTTAATTTCTTAAGCGATGGCGATACAGAGGCTATTCTTCAAGGCTACATCTCATGGGGCGAGGAAATCTTAAACAAGCTGGAGGGCATGTTTGCCTTTGCTATTTGGGATAGAAAAGAGAAAAAAGCCATAATAGCCCGAGACCCTTTAGGCATTAAACCGCTTTATGTAGCCCGAAAAGGTAATTTAACAGCCTTTGCAAGCGAAATGCGTCCTTTAAGACGGCTTGTCGGGACAAAAGTCGACACAACCGCTATGTCAGAGCTTTTAATGTTCGGATATGCAGCAGGAAGATTGAGCAATCTTAAAGGAATAGAGGAATTTCCAGCAGGTACGGTTGCTACTGTAAACATGGAAACTTACAGCGAGCGTGTCTATTGTGATTTCTTAAACGACTTCAAGTCCGTTGAGATGACGGAAAAAGAAGCTTTGGAAATGATTGAAGAAGAGTTCACAAAATCTCTTACCGCTCATCTGCAAAGCGATGTAGGCTATGCCGTTCAGCTTTCAGGCGGAGTTGATTCCAGTCTTGTTACCGCTCTCACCTGTGAACGCACGAACACAAAGCCAAGAACTTTCGGTGTTAATCTTGGTGATTTACCTATGGACGAGTCAAAATACCGCGATATGGTAATGAAACGCTATGATATTGACCATCACGAAATAAGTTTTTCATATGAAGATTATGCTGATGCTTTTCCAAAAACTGCATATCATATGGAAGGACCTATTGCCCATTCTGGCTGTCCAATGCTGATGCTACTGAGTCATGAAATTGCAAAAACAGACAAGGTTGTTTTAACTGGAGAAGGTGCAGACGAGCTTTTTGGAGGTTACGACCGTTATAGAGTATGGGAAAGACAGCATCTTAAAGGGCGTGTTGCAGCAGCTTGTCCTGATTTTCTATTTTTACTGCCGTTTTTTAGGCGTTATTCAGAGTTAAGACGTTATACACGCTGGGATTCAGCTATTGTCTCATCTATTTATTATGATTTTAGAAAAGCTCATAAATTATTCCCTGAACTAATACCAAATGTAGGACACAGGGGCAAAGTTGCAAAAAGATTCAAAGACTTCCGCGACCGCATGATGGCAGTTGACCAGACTGGATATTTAGGCTCTTTGCTTATGCGTCAGGATAAATTGGGAATGTCGGCTTCTGTAGAGGTAAGAGTTCCTTTTACTCATTATCCGCTGTTCAAGGCAGTAAATAAAATTCCTCGTGATATTCGTATTCCAGGGGGAATCACCAAGCCTCTTTTAAAGAAAATATCCGAGAAATGGCTTCCAAAAGAACTTCTTTACCGCAGGAAAATAGGCTTAACGCTGCCTTTAGACGAGTGGCTGAAAGATGAAAAAGGCATAGGACGTTATTTAAACGACCTTACTGCTCCTGACTGCCGTTTGGCAGAATTTACCGATGGTGCAAAAATCAGCAATATGGTAGAAGATTTTCGTAAAGGAAACTCAGAAAACTCAGCCCTACTTATCAAGCTTGTAAACATTGAAGTCTGGCTGAGGACTCTTTGAAATCAAACTAGAAAGCCTCTGTTTTTTAGCTCATCTATTATTTTTTCAGCTGTGCTTTCAGGGGTAGTGCTGTATCCATTTACGACAATATCAGGGTTTGCTGGTCTTTCGTAGTCGCTGTCTATTCCTGTGAAGTTTTTTAGCTCGCCAGTTCTGGCTTTTTTGTAAAGCCCTTTAACATCACGCTCTTCACAAACACTCAAAGGAGTATCTATAAAAATCTCTATAAATTCACCATCGTCTAAAAGTTCTCTTATTTCTCTGCGTTCATATCTATATGGAGAAATAAAAGCAGCTAATGTAATAATTCCAGCATCAACAAACAGCTTTGAGACTTCTGCTATTCGCCTGATGTTTTCAACCCTGTCTGCTTTGGTAAAGCCTAAATCTTTATTCAAGCCTTGTCTGACATTATCGCCATCAAGCAAATATGTATGTTTTCCTAAAAGATGCAGCTTTTTTTCAACCATATTAGCTATTGTTGACTTGCCCGCTCCTGATAGTCCTGTAAACCATAGCAAACAAGGCTTTTGACCTTTGATATTTGAATGAGCTTTTTTGTTTACATCTATTTTTTGCCAATGAAGATTGGAAGCTCTACGCAAAGGAAAGTCTATTGTGCCAGCACCTACAGTAGCATTGCTGTATTTATCAACGAGTATGAATTTTCCAGTGCCTGCATTATCAGAAAAAGCATCAAACGATACTTTTCGATTCACAAATACATTGCAAACACCAATTTCGTTTAGCTCTAAAGTTTTTGCTGATATATGCTGTAAATTATTTACATTCACTTTGTATTTTAAATCACTAATTTGAGCAAACGCAGTCTGAGAGCCAAACTTAATAAGATAAGACCTGCTCGGCAATAAAGGTTCTTCATTCATCCAAACAATTTTTGCTTGAAATTGATCTTCATATATAGGCTGTAATTTGGTTTCAGATAAAACATCTCCTCTGCTAATATCAATCTCATCTTCTAAAAGCAAAGTAATAGCTTGTTCTGCTATAGCATATTCAAGATTGCCGTCATAAGTTATGATGTTTTTAACTTTTGAAGTCTGCCCAGAAGAAGAAACAACAATTTCATCTCCAACGGCTATTTTTCCAGATTCAATAGTTCCGCAAAAGCCTCTGAAATCCAAGTTTGGTCTGTTGACTAATTGCACAGGCATACGAAACGGGTTTTCTAAAGTCTTTTTAGACACTTCTACAGTTTCCAAAAAGCCCATTAATGTTGTGCCGTGATACCAGTCCATAGCATAGCTGTGTTCTATTATATTATCACCATTCAATGCGGAAATAGGGACGCTTTCAATTTCATCAAAATCTAAAGAAGAACAAAAATCTCTGTAATCACTTTCGATTTTTTCATATACTTCCTTTGAATAATTAACTAAGTCCATTTTATTAACAGCTAAAATTACTTTTTTAATGCCAGCGAAAGAAACAATATAGCTGTGTCTTCTCGTTTGAGTTAAAACGCCTTTGCGAGCATCGATTAAAATCACAGCTACATCGGCTGTTGATGCTCCCGTTGCCATATTTCGAGTGTATTGCTCATGTCCTGGAGTATCGGCTACAATATATTTACGCTTTTCTGTAGAAAAATATCGATAAGCTACATCAATAGTGATGCCTTGTTCCCGTTCTGCCTGCAAGCCGTCTAACAGCAAGGCAAAGTCTATATTTTCACCTTGAGTCCCGACTTTTTTAGAATCTTCTTTAAGAGCCTCCAGCTGGTCTTCAAAAATCATTTTTGAATCCCACAGCAAGCGACCTATTAAAGTGCTTTTTCCATCGTCAACGCTTCCGCATGTAATAAACCGCAGGAAACTTTTTTCTTCTTGTTTTTTCAAATAAGCATGAATGTCTTTTTCAATAAGTTCTGAAATATGAGCCATTAAAAATAGCCCTCCTGCTTTTTCTTTTCCATAGAACCTGCTTGGTCATGGTCTATCACTCGCCCTTCACGCTCGGAGGTGCGTGTTAAAAGCATTTCTTGGATAATATCAGGCAATGTTGCTGCATTAGATTCAACCGCACCAGTCAACGGATAGCAGCCAAGAGTACGAAAACGAACCTGCTTCATCATAGGCTTTTCACCCTGTTTTAAAGGCAGGCGGTCGTCATCAACAAGAATCAGCGTATTGTCTCTTTCAACAACAGGGCGTTTTTTTGCAAAATAAAGCGGGACTATAGGGATTTTTTCTAAATGTATATACTGCCAGATATCCAGTTCAGTCCAGTTTGAAAGAGGGAAAACTCGAATACTTTCTCCAGAGTTTACTTTGGAGTTGTATATATTCCATAATTCTGGACGTTGTTTTTTAGGGTCCCATCTGTGATTTTCTGTGCGAAAAGAAAAGACTCTTTCCTTTGCCCGAGATTTTTCTTCATCTCTTCTAGCTCCGCCAAAAGCAGCATCGAAATTATGCTTGTCTAGGGCTTGCTTTAAGGCTTCTGTTTTCATTATATCTGTGTACAAAGCAGAGCCATGAGTAAAAGGATTAATTCCTTTAGATGCACCTTCTTCATTTGTATGAACAATTAAATCAAAGTCATATTCTTTTTCCATACGACTTCGGAATTCTATCATTTCTTTGAATTTCCATGTTGTATCAACATGCATAAGAGGAAATGGAATTTTTGCTGGAAAAAACGCTTTTTTTGCTAAATGCAGCATTACAGCAGAGTCTTTACCTATTGAATAAAGCATTACAGGATTTTCAAATTCTGCAACCACTTCACGCATAATATAAATACTTTCAGCTTCAAGCATTTGAAGATGAGTAAGATGCTGAGGATCTTTAGCTTTTTTGTGCATATTGCTTATTATCTATATACAGTTTTTTCTAGCCATATTTTTATTAAAACAACTCATAAAAAACCCTGTTTTCGGACTATCAATTAAAGTCTGAAAGCAGGGTTTTTATAGTATTATTGTCATAATAAAATCAAAATGTTACACCTTTGAAAATGACAAATTCTTTATCTACAGCGGGTAAGAGCAGACACCGTCGGCTAGTTTTGGCTCGAACCATGTTGATTTTGGAGGCATGACTTTTTCAGCGTCAGCAACGGCAATCAAGTCTTCCATCAAGGTAGGGCGCATAGCAAAAGCTACAGCCATCTCACCGCTGTTTACTCGTTTTTCAAGCTCGCCAAGTCCACGCATACCGCCAATAAAGTCAATACGGTTGTCTTTTCTCAAGTCTTTAATTCCAAGAACACGGTCAAGCAGGCGGTCAGAAAGAACGCTTACATCAAGCCTTTCTACAGGGTCGCTTGAAATAGCTTTTTTAGCTGTCAGTCTGTACCACTTATCATCAAGATACATACCATATTCAACTTGCTTTGTAGGGTGAACCTGAGTTGATTCCTGTTCAATAGTAAAATCTTCTTCGATTTTTGCCATGAATTCAGCTATCGACAAACCGTTAAGGTCTTTTACAACTCGGTTGTAGTCGAGAATTTTCATTTCATTGACAGGGAAAGCTACAGCCAGAAAAGAATTATAAGCCTCATTTCCAGTATAATTACTGCTAGCAGCTTTACGAGCAGCTGCAATACGAGATGCAGCAGCAGAACGATGATGTCCGTCTGCAATATAAACAGCTTCCTGCTTGTCAAAAGATTCAGAAATAGTGTTTATCCACTCGTCTTTTGATATAACCCACAAAGTATGAGTAATGTCATTTGTGGCAGGAATTGTGTATTCAGGTTTTCCTTTTACAGCTTCTTTAATAATAGCGTCAACTTCAGATATCTGCTTATATACAAGCAATACAGGACCTGTCTGAGCATTGCATGTGTCAATCTGATTAACACGGTCGTCTTCTTTGGCAACACGTGTAAATTCATGTTTGCGAATACGGTTGGAATTGTAATCTTCAACAGAAGCACCAACGACAAGTCCAGTCTGAGTATGGCTTCCCATAGTTACACGATACACATAGTAACAAGGTTTTTCTTCTTTTTTCAGAATGCCATTGTTTATCATTTTTGTTAGATTTTCAGAAGCTTTTGCATATACTTCAGAAGAGTAAACATCAGTTCCTTCAGGAAGGTCAATTTCAGCTTTTGAAATATGAAGAAAAGACCATTCTTTTCCTTTTGCAAGTTCACGAGCCTCTTTAGAGTTCAGAACATCATACGGAGGTGCGGCGACTTCCAATGCTTTTTCTGGTGTAGGACGAAGCCCTGTAAACGGACGGAATAAAGAAACTTTAGCCATATTTATCTCCTTTTGATTCAAATAAACAAAATACCCTAATCGTCATCCTGAACTTGTTTCAGTATCTACTTTCTTTTTTACAGCTAAAAAAGGAGATCCTGAACTAAATTCAGGATGACAGCGATTTTTCTGTCACCGAATTATTTAACATCTACAAAAATGACAGGTAACCGCTAGTCTGCCTTAATTCGTTCTTCCTGTTCTATAAATTTAATGATGCTGTCATAGTATTTGATGTTGTCTTCAATTTTTATACGAACAGCGTGAATTTCTGTTTCTTTTATGTCTTTTTTTGCTTGCTCAAGTTTTAAAGCAATTTCTTCACAGTCAATATCTTGTACTTTCATTGCATTTTCAGCAAGAATTTTACATTCATCATTATGAATATCTGCAATTCCGCCAGCAACAAAAATACGGTGCATCACTTTTTTATCTTTGTTAAAAAAGGTAACTACTCCAGAACGTAAGGTAACAAGAATAGGTGCTCGCCTTGGAAGAACAGCAAAGTCTCCTTTGTATCCTGGAATAATAACCATTCCAACTTCTTCACGAAGAAAGATTTTTTCAGGAGTAACAAGCTCGACTTTAACAATTTTTCCCATTGATTTAAGCTTCTTCTTCAGCAGTTAATTTTGTCGCTTTTTCAATAGCTTCTTCAATTGTTCCTACCATATAAAAAGCCTGCTCTGGCAAATGGTCATATTCACCGTTAATAATTCCCTTAAAGCCTTTTATTGTATCTGCAAGGTCAACGAATTTACCTTTAAGACCAGTAAACACTTCAGCAACATGGAATGGCTGAGAAAGGAATTTCTGTATTTTTCTAGCTCTTGCAACAGTTAGCTTGTCTTCTTCTGACAGCTCGTCCATGCCAAGAATAGCAATAATATCCTGTAAAGATTTATATGTCTGCAAAATACGCTGTACTTCACGAGCAGTATTATAATGCTCATCGCCTACAATATTTGGAGCAAGAATACGGCTGGTTGAATCTAGTGGGTCAACCGCTGGATAGATGCCGAGTTCTGCAATTTGACGGCTAAGCACTGTTGTCGCATCAAGATGAGCAAATGTAGCGGCAGGTGCAGGGTCAGTAAGGTCATCAGCAGGAACATAAACAGCCTGCACTGAAGTAATAGAACCTTTTGTCGTTGTAGTAATACGCTCCTGCATATTACCCATATCAGTTCCAAGAGTAGGCTGGTAACCAACTGCAGAAGGAATCCGTCCTAAAAGAGCAGAAACTTCAGAACCTGCTTGAGTGAAACGGAAAATGTTGTCAATAAAGAACAGCACGTCCTGACCTTCTTCATCACGGAAATATTCAGCTAATGTCAAGCCACTTAAAGCAACTCTGGCTCTAGCTCCAGGAGGCTCATTCATTTGTCCGTAAACAAGAGCACATTTTGAATCTTTGCCCTCAAGGTCAATAACTCCTGAATCTATCATTTCATGGTAAAGGTCGTTGCCTTCACGAGTTCTTTCCCCAACACCTGCAAAAACGGAATAACCGCCGTGTCCTTTAGCAACGTTGTTAATCAGCTCCATAATGATAACTGTTTTTCCAACACCAGCACCGCCGAATAGACCAATTTTACCGCCTTTTGAATATGGCTCAAGAAGGTCAATAACCTTAATTCCAGTAGTCAAAACTTCGGTTTCTGTAGACTGCTCTACATATTCAGGTGCTGCCCTATGGATTGGACTTGTTTTTTTCGCATTAACAGGACCTTTTTCATCAATAGGCTCGCCGATAACGTTAATAATTCTTCCAAGAGTTTCTTTTCCTACAGGTACGCAAATACCTTGACCAGTAGATTTGACTTCCTGCCCTCTGACAAGACCATCTGTCGTATCCATTGCAATACAGCGAACGGTAGATTCTCCAAGATGCTGTGCAACTTCAAGAATCAAACGGTTTCCATTGTTATCTAATTCAAGAGCGGTAAGAATTTCAGGCAGTTCTTCTTCAAACTTCACGTCTACAACTGCACCTGTAATCTGAGTAACTACACCGTTATTATTTTTTGTCATTTAATCAAGTTCCTGAACTTAAAAATTATACTGCTTCCGCACCTGAAATGATTTCAATCAGTTCTTTAGTAATAAACGCTTGTCTTGTACGGTTATATTTAATTGATAGTTTATCAATCATTTCGCTAGCGTTTCTTGTGGCACTATCCATTGATGTCATTCTTGACCCATGTTCCGAGGCTTGTGATTCTAAAATAGAATTAAAGATTTTTACAGCAAGATTCCGTGGTAGAATTTTCTCTAGTATTTCCTGCTCGGAAGGCTCGTATTCATATACTGCACCTGGTCCGAAAACATGCAGTTTGTGCTTGATTTCTTCATCGCTGATTTCTTCATGCATAGATAGTTTGAAAGGAATAACTTGTTCAAAAGTTACCTCTTGTTTCATTGCAGAAATAAATTTGTTGTAAACAAGAGAGCAAACGTCGAATTCGCTGTTTTCAAACATTTCTATAATTTTAAGAGTGATTTCATCTGATTCGACAAAAGAAGCCCCTTTTCGGGCAACGCCTTCTAATGTGTTAATGATGTATTTTCCAAACTCTCTTTTTAATGCATCACGACCTTTTCTGCCAATACATAGGATTTTAACGGTTTTTTCTTCTTTTTCCAATTGCCTGATATTGTTTCTTACTGCACGAGCTACAGATGAGTTAAAGCCTCCGCAAAGACCTCTGTCAGAAGTTAAAACTATCAGCAAATGAGCGTTTTCTTTACCTGTGCCATCGAATAAAGACGGTAGTTCTTGAGATTTAGCCGTATTAAGCTCTTTGACATAATACCGTTTTTTAACATTGTTTGCTAGATTTTTAACATTGTCGGTTAGATTAGAAACTGCAGCTTCTAACCTTGTTTCATCGGCTTCTTCCGCATTGCGTCGAGCCTCGATACGATTAGCCAGATTTACAATTATAGTTTCTAAGTCTTTAGCATAAGGCTTTGCAGCCACAACAGCATCTTGAGAACGTTTCAGCTTTGAAGCTGCCACCATTTTCATAGCAGATGTAATTTTCTGCGTTGACTTGACAGATGTTATTCTTACACGAAGATCCTTAAGGCTAGGCATGGCTTTTCTATTTTCCTGTAGCTTTACTCAAAAGATTCCATAAAATCATCAAAGAATTTTTTTAAACTTTCTTCTGTTTCCTTTGATATAGCTTTTTCATCACGAATAGAATCTAGAATATCCTTGTTGGATTTACGCATTTTTTCTAGCATTTCTTCCTCGAAACGAAGAATATCCGCTGTTTTAATTCTATCTAAATAGCCATTAACACCTGAAAAAATAGTTACAACTTGTTCTTCAATCGGCATTGGTTCAAACTGATTTTGCTTCAAAATTTCAGTTAAACGTTCACCTCTCGCAAGAAGTTTTCTGGTTGATTCATCTAGGTCGGAAGCGAATTGAGAAAAAGCTTCCATCTCACGATACTGAGCTAGATTAAGCTTAATTGAACCCGAAACCTGTTTCATAGCTTTTATTTGTGCAGCCGAACCCACACGACTAACTGAAAGCCCAACATTCACAGCAGGACGGATACCTTTGTAGAAAAGCTCTGTCTCAAGGAATATCTGACCGTCTGTAATCGAAATAACATTAGTTGGAATATAAGCCGCAACATCACTTGCCTGAGTCTCAACTACTGGCAAAGCAGTAAGAGAACCGCCACCTTCTTCATCGTTCATTTTTGCAGCACGTTCAAGTAGGCGTGAGTGTAAATAGAACACATCACCTGGATAGGCTTCACGTCCTGGAGGACGACGAAGCAACAAAGAAACCTGACGATACGCAACAGCTTGTTTTGATAAATCATCGTAGAAAATCGTAGCGTGCATACCGTTATCACGGAAATATTCACCCATGCTACAACCTGAATACGGAGCAATAAACTGAAGCGGAGCAGGCTCTGAAGCCGTAGCAGCAACTATGATTGTGTATTCCATAGCACCATGCTCTTGAAGAACTTTAGCAACCTGAGCAACAGTTGAACGTTTTTGACCTATACAAACATATATGCAGAATAATTTTTCTTTATCGCTTTTTGCAGCATCATTAATTTTTTTCTGATTAATGATAGTGTCAAGAATAATAGCTGTTTTTCCTGTTTGACGGTCGCCAATAATCAGCTCACGCTGTCCACGTCCAATAGGAATCAAGGAGTCAATAGCTTTCAAGCCTGTCTGCATTGGCTCACTCACGCTTTTACGTGGAATAATACCAGGGGCTTTGACTTCTGCCAGCCTTGTTTCTTTGGTCTTGATATCACCCTTGCCGTCAATAGGATTTCCTAAACCATCAACAACTCTGCCTAGAAGCTCTTTGCCGACGGGAACGCTAACGATATCGCCTGTACGTTTTACCGTATGCCCTTCTTTGATATGCCTATCTTCGCCGAAAATAACAACTCCGACATTGTCCTCTTCAAGGTTAAGAGCCATGCCCTTAATCCCATTTTCAAATTCGACCAGCTCGCCAGCCTGAACTTTTTCTAGCCCATAAACACGAGCAATTCCGTCACCTACGGATAAAACCTGCCCAATTTCAGCTAGCTCAGCTTTGGTATCAAAACCAGCTATCTGTTTTTTTAGAATCGAGGAAATTTCGGTTGCTTGGAGATCCATTAACAAACGCCTTTCATAACAGTCTGCAAACGTTGCAGTTTGGAACGCAACGAACTATCAACCATGCGATATCCTATTTTTACAATTAAACCGCCTAGCAGTTCAGGATTCACTATGGCATCTATGATTATATTACCGCCTATTTCTTTTTCGAGAATGTCTTTTAAATTTTTATTTTGTTTTTCTGTGAGCTTTTTAGCGGAAGCAACGTAAATTTTAACTTCGCCACGATGCTCAGAAAGCAGGTCAAAAAATGCATCAATCATTTTCAAAAGAGCATAAATCCGCCCTTTTTCAGCAACTAAACAAATAAAATTACAAGTTATGTAGTTGAATTTTGCTTTTTTAGAAATTGCTGTTACAGCAGCTTTTTTTTCTTTTCGTGCAACAATTGGGTTTTCAAGAGTCTCTTTTAGCTCATCATTTTCATTGATGAGTTTAACAAGAGATTCTATGTCTTTTTCAACACTATCCAGTTGCTTGCTCTCTTTTGCGAGCTCAAACAAAGCTGTAGAATAACGTCTTACTAAATCTGACTTCCCTGATGACACGACTGCCAGTCCTCGAAAAATTATTATTCTCGTTAGTATATACATAAAATAATTGCAATCAAGCGTGTTTCTTTATCTGTTTTTCTGGATTTTGCAATATAACAGCAAGCTAGGTAAAGCTGATAAAAAAACAGTGCCATTAAGCATGTATCAGTGCTATTGTCTGATGGTTAAAAATTCATACATGGAACATGAAAAATAGATGAGTGTTTTATACAAAGCATTGACTAAAGCAGAGGAAGCGAACGCTCAAAATACGGCTCATGAACCTTTGAGTTTGGCTGACTCAGCAGATGCTCCATCTTCATATCACGAAATAAAAAAACGTTCTTCTGTTGCAGGGGTAACGTT
The DNA here is from genome assembly GCA_030639035.1 of Alphaproteobacteria bacterium. Taxonomy (GTDB): domain Bacteria; phylum Pseudomonadota; class Alphaproteobacteria; order DAOWDM01; family DAOWDM01; genus DAOWDM01. The sequence continues at coordinate 15,335 of DAOWDM010000045.1, read as the reverse complement.
TAGCCTTGTGTTTTTTGCTTTGACAGTTTTTATTGCTTTTGAAAAAGGATTGTTTTCTTTTCTTGAGCCTGAACCTGTTGTGGCTGCAAAAAAGATTAAAATTGAAAAACCAGAAAATATTGTTCTTGATTCTGAACCTGTTGAGCTTTTGGTAGAAGATTTGATTGAACCTAGTAAAAAACCAAGAATTCCAAAAGATATACCAGAAGAAAAAATAGCCGAGGACGCTCCTGAACCTCTTATTGAGGAAGAAGACGTTTCTTTCTTTGAAGAAGAATTCAAAGAAGAAAAAGCAACCCCTGAAATTAAAAAGCCTGAAGAACCCCCTGTTAAGATGGAAATTCAGGTTCGTACTGTTACCAAAAACAGCAAAGAGCTAGTGGCTGACGGTTATTCTGCATTAATACGTGGTTCTTTTAATATAGCTTTAGATAATTATAAAAAAGCACTTGAGATTGAACCTGAAAACATTCAGGCTTTATTGGGAAAAGGGGCTACTTTACATAAACTCAAGCGTTATTCCAAAGCCAGAAATACTTATGAAGAAGCTTTAAAAGTCGAGCCGTTAAATAGAGAAGCTGTTACTAATATTTTAGCTTTGCTCGGGCTGGAATCTCCTGATGTTGCTTTGCAAAGACTGAAAGAACTGGAAAAAACCGCACCTGATTTTAGCCCTATTTATGCACAAATAGGAATGATTTATGCTAATAAAGGTGAATATTTAAATTCGGTTTATTTTTTTCAAAAAGCTGTAGATATAACTCCAAAGAATATGCCGTATTTATATAATCTTGCTATTATGCAAGACCGTGCTGAAATGCAAATTTCTGCTATTAAAAGTTACAGTAAAATTCTTAACAGCATGCAGGCTAAAAATTCTTCTGTTCCAGCTTCACGCATCGATATTATCAATCGCCTTAATTTTCTAAAGGGGCAGTAATCATGCCGTATCTTACTCATTTTGCCCTTAAAGAATACCCTTTTACGCTTACTCCAAACACCAACTGTTATTTCCCTTCAATCGAGCATAATAAGCTTATAAAGGCTCTTGAATTCGGTATTAACCGAAATGGAGGAATATTCAAGGTAATCGGAGATATAGGTACAGGCAAAACTATGATGTGCCGTTTACTTTTGCGTAAAATAGCTGCAAAAGAATCTATTGCATATTTAACAGCTCCTCAGTCTGATAAAGAACAGCTTATTTCAACCGTATGTCAAGAATTTGGCGTGCCTTTGAACTCTAGCACAGAAAAGCTACAAGCACTTAATACTCATATTCTTGAAGAACATTCCAAAGGACGCAACGTCGTTCTTATTATAGATGAAGCTCAGGCAATGGGAGCTGAAGGACTAGAAGCAATTAGACTGCTTTCCAATCTTGAAACAGAACAAAAAAAGCTACTTCAAATAATACTCTTTGGTCAAAGAGAGCTAGATGACCTGATAAATCAGTCAAATATGAAACAGTTGAAGCAAAGAATTGTTTTTTCTTTCGAGACAGGGCGACTTGCTTATAAAGAAGTTGCTGATTACATACATTATCGTGTCAAATGTTGCAGGCACAAAGGAATTAGCTACCCTGTTTTTGATGACAAAGCGACTAATCTTATTGCTAGAAGCTCATTGGGAATACCAAGAGTCATCAATATTCTGGCGGATAAAGCTTTGCTTATTGCCTTTAGTGAAGAAAAAACAACTGTACAGGCAGAGCATGTTGAAGAGGCTATAGATGATACTTCTGGCATTGCAAAATCAGTGATTTTTTACCGAAAAAAAACTATAAGAACGTTCAAAATGCTTAGTGTGCTTTTAATAGCTTTGAGCTTTGGCGTTATGTTGAAAAACAAATCTGCTACTTATTGGAAAGAAGAATCTTTAGTTTCTAATGAAATTGTAAAGCCTGTTGCTTTGTTAAAAAAAACAAAAAAGCTTCAAAAATTTCAAGAGCTTGAAATTCCAGCATATGCAGCGATTGATGATATAGAAACATTACCTGTTCTAAGAAAGAAATAAAAACAGATGCTTACTCGTATTTTGCTTGCTGTCATATTTGGGCTTATTGGTGGAAGTTTTATTACAGCACTTTCTTTTCGTTCTCCCAAAGGAAAATCCATAGCAAATGGTCGATCATGCTGTCCTGTATGCGGGCATGTTCTGTCATGGAAAGACCTGTTTCCTGTATTTTCATGGCTTATACTAAAAGGAAAGTGCCGTTATTGTTCGTGTAAAATTTCTGCTCGTTATCCAATAATAGAACTAGCTACAGTTATTCTTTTTATAGTTATTGCTTTTGTTATAAGTAACCCTGTTCACGCTATATTGCTGAGCTTGATAACTGTATTTTTAATAACTCTTGTAGTTGCAGATATTGAAACAGGCTTGTTGCCGACAAATATTATTATATCACTGTTTCCTTTTGCAGTTTTGTACCGCTGGCAAGTTGGCGGAGATGTTGTTGCTAGTTTAATAGGAGGCTGTGCGGGAATAGGCTTTGCTATGCTTTTACGATACGGTTTTCAAAAAATAAAAAACAGAGAATGTTTAGGGCTTGGAGATGTCAGGTTTCTAGGAATAGTCGGCGTTTTGCTTCCGCTTGAACAATGGGGGATATTCTTGTTTGTTTCTGGGTGCGTTGGTGTTGTTACAGGGCTTTTATGGAAAAAACTAGGCAAAGGTGATGAATTTCCCTTTGCTCCTGCTCTTATATTGTCTCTTTTTTTGTGCTTAATTTTTCCTGAAATATTACTAATACAAAAGTGAACACACATACTTGCAGTTGCTATTCTTCCATGCTTTCCTGAAAATCATAAGCGTAATTTTCTAAAATTGTCAGGAATGCTTCAAAATCTTCGTCATTGCGGTTTAAGATTCTTTCAAAGCTGTTGCGTTGTGTAATTCCGATACTTACTCCTTCTAGCAGGACGTCTATGATTTTAAGGCCGTTTTCTGTTTTTTTTACATGAAAAATAATAGAAACGCTTTGTTCCTCTTCCATTCCCTGTACTATTGTTTCGACTTTTACAGTTTTGCTATTAACAGGAACAGAGTCTAAAACAGTAAAGTCTAGACCTTCTGTTTTCCATTGCTGAGATGTATAGGTAGCAAGAATATAAGGCTTAAAATCTTCCATAAACTGCTGTTGTTCGTATTTTGACATTTTTTTCCAAAAACGACCGATTGTAAATCGAGCTATATGATTGATGTCAAAAGAATCTTCAAACAGCTTTTCAATTTCAGCATAGCGTTCTGATTTGTCCTCAATAGTAAAGACAATCAGAGCCTTGTCTCCTGTAATTGAAATGAATTTATAGGCTTCTTTGGCAAAGCCTGTTAGGTCAGATGATGTTTTTACAGCTTGTGCAGGAGCTATTGCTGTTGTTAGAATCAACAGTGCAAACATTAAAATTCTAATAAAAGACCTGCGTGTCATTGATTTAAGAGTCCTTAAAGATTGCTGTTATTCAAAAAAACAGTTCCTTGAGCTGTTTTCAAGGAACTGAAAAAATTGCATTAAAATTATCATGGATACTTAGTTTTTAAGAATCCTGTTTTTGGCTTTAGATATGACAGCCATAAGTTCCTGTAATTGAACATTATCACTTTTCATAATCTTAAGGGTAGAAGTATCTTTAATAAGCTCAGTTAAATTGGGCTCATATGTGCCTGTATAACGATCTGCTTCTCGGTAAGATTCCTGCATTTTAAGCCCCCTTTCTTTAACCTAATCTATAATATAACATATTTTTTAACATTTTGTTAGTACTTTGTTATCATTGATTGTTATTGCTTGTCATAACACCCAATGGAAGAAAGTATACACGTTAAATTTTTTTATAGTGTTTCCTTTTTGTGAAATTTTTAATAAAGTCATTTTTATGCACATCTTTCGTTATATTTCAGACTTGCCAAATGATGCCAAAATAGGGGTAATAGCTCTTGGCAATTTTGATGGCATACACCTTGGACATCAAAAAGTTCTCGAGGAAGCAAAAAGCATTGCGGACAAGCTTGGCTCGTCATTGTGCATGATGACTTTTGAGCCTCACCCAAGAAGTTTTTTTGCTCCTGATGGTGATTCCTTTCTATTAACTACATGCAGAAACAAGGCTGGAATTATAGAAAAAATAGGTTTTTCTGATTTGTATATTCAAAAGTTTGATGCTGATTTTGCAAATATGTCCCCTGAAAAGTTTGTAATTGATATTTTGGTCAAAGGCTTAGAAATAAAACATGTTATTACAGGCTGGAATTATGTTTTTGGCAAAGACGGAAGCGGTAACGTTGCTTTACTGAAACAGCTTGGCAAAAGTTATGGCTTTGATGTAACTACTGTTTCTCCTGTTTTTTGTGAAAACGGCAAAGCTTTATCTTCTACCAATGTTAGAAGCTGTATAAGAGAAAACCGTTTTGCCGATGCAGCACGCTTTCTTGGCAGATATTGGGAAATTGAAGGCAAGGTCGAAGAGGGAAAGGCAAGGGGGCGGGAAATGGGCTGTCCTACTGCAAACATCAGTCTTGCTGAATATTTGCACCCTCAAAAAGGCGTGTATGCTGTTCAGGCTGCTGTTGATGAAGGAGATAAAGCCAAATGGTTCGATGGAGTTGCCAATTTTGGGAATCGTCCAACTGTTTCAGGAAAAGGCGAGCTTTTAGAAGTTTTCCTGTTTAATTTCTCTGAAAATATTTATAATAAACATTTACGTGTAAGGTTTATAGAGTATTTACGCAGGGAAGAAAAATTTTCTGGCATGGTGTCTTTGAAAAAACAAATAGATATTGATATTATCAACGCAAAAGAAATACTTGGAAAAATAAAATGAAATTAGGTTTATTACTGGCAGGATTGGTAGCTTTGCTTGACCAGATAAGCAAATGGTTGGTTTTTGAAGTGCTTATGCAGCAGACTCATGTTATTAGGGTAACTCCTTTTTTCAATATTGTTTCAGCGTGGAACAGAGGAATCAGCTTTTCAATGTTCAGTAGCAACCACCCATTAACTCCAATAATACTTTCTACATTGGCTTTAATTATTGTAGGTTGTCTTATAAGATGGCTGCGTGATGTTAAAGATTGCTGGACAGTTGTCGCTCTTGGCTTAATAATTGGTGGAGCTGTTGGAAATATTATAGATAGGATTCGTTTTGGAGCTGTTTATGATTTTCTTGATTTTTATGTTGGAAGTTATCACTGGCCAGCTTTTAATGTTGCTGATAGCTGTGTTTCCATTGGGGCTGGCATGATAATACTTCATGCTTTATTTGTATGGTATAATTCTAAAGTAGAGACAGAATGATAAATAAACAAAATTTCTTAATTATTTGCATGATGCTTTTGTTAACATCTGCATGCAGTAATGTTAAGCAGTCTTTAGGACTTAACCGCACATCTCCTGATGAATTTACGGTTATGTCTCGTGCTCCGTTGGATATTCCTCCGAATTTTGATTTGCGTCCACCACGTCTTGGAGCAAAAAGACCTCAAGACGGAGATTCAAGCAAAATTGCAAAAAGATCTCTTCTTTCAACAAGTTCAGTATATGGAAAACGGCATGCATATGGCTTTGGTACAGAAGAAGATGAAAAATCTCAAAGTAGTGCAGGAGTCAGTGCTTTTCTTAAATTAGTTGGTACAAGTAAAGCTAACGATGGTGTTCGTGAAATAGTTGATAATGAAAGCTCTGCTTTGATTATTGAAAGCGAGGACTTTACGACCAAGCTAATGTTTTGGCAAGAACCATCAGATCCGACAGAAGTTCTTGTAGATGCGGCAAAAGAAACTCGTCGACTTCAGGAAAATCAGGCATTGAGCAAAGACATTACAGAAGGCGAAACTCCAGTAATAGAACGAAAAAGAAAAGGACTTCTTGAAGGCATTTTCTAAAACTATGGCTATGTCATATGAAACTGTTGCTATTTGACATAATTAGAGCGATTAAAGCCTTTTAGCATTGTTATTGCGAGTTTTCTTCCATTGTCATACTCGAAATTTTAATTTCGGGTATCTAGTCTTCTTTAGACTCTATTTGTTTTAAGTTGAACTGCAAAAACTTTATTGTCGTTGTCTTTGCAAGAGACTTTAGTGACAACAAAGCGATTCAATTAAGAACAGATAGACTCTAACGACTTCTTTTTTTGCCCATAACATTATTGATAGCATTTCTTGTTTTAACTTGTTTTCTTGCAGCAAGTTTTTCATGTGCTTCAACTTGTTTTGCTTCAAAATTAGAGTAAACAGGAGCGTTATGAGCATCTGAATACACTGAAATTTCAGCCAAACTTTTATCAGGCTCAAGACCGAACTGTTTTCTTGCTTTCATAATATTGTCAAGACCGTCTTTGGTTGCTTTTGAAATGCTTAACAAATCTTTTGACTCTATTCTTTTAGGGTCTTTTGTATAATATACATCTCCGTTATTCTGACAAATTATTGAAACGAGTTCTTTTCCAGTAATGTTTTTATCAAATTGAAATGCTCCAGCAAAACCATTTTCTGCATTTAGATTTAATGTATCTACATAAGTTTGATTGTATTCTTCTGAAAGAATTTTGTTTTTATGCCAGCCCTCGAATGCTTCTGTAAGGGCTTCTTTTTTTGCAGAAGCTGTTTCCAAACCGTTTTTCTTGACAGATTCTTGTATAGCTTTTGCAACATACGGAGAATCATTAGTAAAATGCTCCCATGGCTTAGTAATGCCATGCTCTTTTAATTCCCACGCAGTCATGCCTGCATTTGCTTCTGCATCAGCTTCTGTTGTACGCAGAGTCATAAGGTACGTTTTAACATTATTTATTGCAATTTTAGGATCTATACCATTGTCAAACTGAATGGCATGACGAGCTTCATGAGCAATTGTTGCAATACAGCTATCATTTGAAAAAGCAGCGTTTATTGTAATTCTTTTGTTATTCTTATCACAAAAACCAAGAATATCTGTGCCAGAAACAAAGTTAATTGCATATCCAGATTTATAAATATCTTGCAGAGTTTTTTTGCCTGTTGGACTTTTTGCAAGAGTTGCAGCCATCTGTTCTATACGTTTTTTTTCTTCCTTAGTTCCTTCTGCTCTAAAAAAACCATAATCTGAGACATCTTCATATAAACCATTATCTGAAACGAAATCAAAAGCGTTTTTCAAAGAAGCAGTCATAATTAATATTTCCCATATTTGTCTAATTTAAAGCCATATCTAACAAGATAGTAATGCACTTCAAAAGAAAAATAAAGCTTTTTGTCAAAAATTTGACGATGAAAAATATTAACAAACAAAATCTTTTGCTTTTAGTGTTTTTGTGTAGTTAATTAGAATAATGATTAAACTTAAAAAATGTCTGTTTGCACTGGTTTTTTTCCTTACGGCTGGAATTTCTTCTGCTGTCTGTGCTTCTATATTTAATGCTGAAGAGTTTACCCTTGATAATGGAATGCAGGTTGTTGTTATTTCCAATCACCGCGCTCCAATTGTTACGCACATGGTTTGGTATAAAGTCGGTGCTGCTGATGAGCGTCCAGCTGAGATTGGTATAGCTCATTTCCACGAGCATTTGATGTTCAGAGGAACTAAAAACGTTCCAGCATATGAGTTCTCAAAAATCATTTCCAGAAACGGTGGCGTTGATAACGCTTTTACAAGCCAAGATTTTACTGCTTATCATCAAAATATAGCCGTTGACAGGCTAGAGCTTGTCATGGAAATGGAAGCCGACCGCATGATGAATCTTGTTCTTGATGAAGAAGGTTTTAATGCTGAACGCAAGGTGGTTATTGAAGAAAGATTAAGCCGTTACGACAACAATCCGTCTGCTTTATTTTCAGAGCGTTTAAGGGAAATGCTATGGCATACGCACCCTTACGGAAAGCCCGTTATAGGCTTTATGAATGACATTATAAACCTTGATTTGAATGATGTTATTGATTTTCACAATCGCTGGTATGCTCCAAACAATGCTGTTTTAGTTGTCGCAGGTGATATTACAGCAGAACAGTTAAAGCCATTGGCTGAAAAATATTATGGAGTTATTCCTGCTAGAAAATTACCTGAACGAGATAGAATCGGCAAGCTTCCTCTTCCAATAAAAGCTCGCATTGAAATGAAGCACAAACAAGTGCGTCAACCTTCTTTGGTGCGTTATTATATCGCTCCAAGCTATAATACGGCTAAAGATGGGCAAGCTTATGCTTTGCAGATTCTTTCAGAAATTCTAGGAGGGGACAACACAAGTAAACTGTACCGCTCGTTGGTTGTTAAGCAGAAAGTCGCTGTCTCCGCAGGCTCTTGGTATAGCCCGAACTCGGCAAGCTATGGAACTTTTGGAATTTATGCCAGCCCTCAAGTTGGTGAAAATACAAAGCTTATGGAGCAGGCTTTGCATGATGAGATTAAAAAATTCATAGTTTCTAAAAAAGACGTTGAAAAAGCTAAAAAAAGACTGTGTGCAGGGCTGATTTATTTAAAGGACAAAGCTTCTTCAGGGGCAAATATTCTTGGAAAATCTTTAGCTGTCGGTTTAACCTTAAAAGACGTTGAATCTTGGGCAGAGCGTATAGAAAAGGTAACGCCAGAAGATGTAATGAAAGCAGCCCATGATATTTTTGAAAACGCCTCATTTGTTACAGGGATTCTAATGCCTGAAAAGGTAGAGAAATGAAACAAATCAGTTTATTTTTAGCGGTTTTATTCTTTACAGCATGCTTTGCTGAAGAACCTGTTGCACCTTTGAACCCTTTTCATATGGAAGTTAAAGAGGTTGCAAGCAAAGGCGGGATAAAAGCTTGGTTGCTTGAAGACCATGCTAATCCTATAATTGTGTTGAATCTGGTGTTTAAAGCAGGAATGTCTTCTGACCCAAACGGCAAAGAAGGGCTTGCTTACATGGTTTCAGGGCTTCTTGATGAAGGAGCAGGAAGCATAAAATCCTTAGATTTTCAGGATATATTAAAAGACAACGCCATAAGTCTTGGGTTTGATGCTGGCAGAGATACTTTCAAAGGACGTGTTAAAACTCTTACCGAAAACAGGGACGAGGCTTTTAACCTGTTAAGGCTCGCCCTTACAGAACCAAGGTTTGATTCCGAACCAGTTGAAAGAATCAGGGGGCAGATTCTAGCTTCTATAAAACATGATTTAGAAGACCCTGACGATATAGCTTATCAAAAATTTATGAGCATTGTTTATAAAAATCATCAATACGGCAGGCGAACACCAGGGACTCAATCAGGAATTAAAGCTGTTACAAAAAAAGATTTGCAAAAATTCGTAAAAAAACACCTTGCAAAAAACAACCTGTATATAGGCGTTTGCGGTGATATAACCTCAGAAGAGCTTGCTGTATTATTGGATAAAACTTTTGGTTCTTTGCCTGATAAATCGATAAAAACAACTGTTAAAGATATTGTTCCTAAAGTTGGCGGAAAAACGACTGTAGTTGAAATGAATGTGCCTCAAAGTGTAGCACTTTTTGGACATGCTGGAATAGAACGGAAAGACAAGGACTTTTACGCTGCCTTTATAATGAATCATATTCTTGGAAGCGGTGGATTTTCTTCTCGTCTTATTGAAAAAGTCAGAAAAAACAAAGGTTTAGCTTATAGCGTTTCCAGCGGTTTTTATGACCTTGACCATTCAAATTTAATGATAGGTTCTGTATCTACAAAAAATGAAAGCTTTGCAGAGTCATTAAAAATCATTAAAGCTGAGTGGGAAAAAATGCACGATAACGGAGTAACTAAAAAAGAGCTTAAAGATGCTAAAACTTACCTGACAGGCTCTTTTCCACTTCGTTTTAATTCAACTTCAAATATCGCAAGAATGCTGATTTCAATACAATTAGATGAGCTTGGAATAGATTATCTTGACAAAAGAAACGCATATATTGAAAACATCACGCTTGAAGATATTAAAAGAACAGCAAAGCAGATTTTATCACCTGAAAAACTCGAAACCGTTGTTGTAGGAAAACCTATTATATAAAAAGTTGTTAAACTTTTCTCGGTTTTCGCAAAAAAAGGTTTGACAAAAAATATTTTTGTAATAGTATGGTTCTTATATTTGCAACATTAAGGAGACATAAGCAATGGCTGAAATAAAAAAAGGCACAGATGCGAAACAATCTGTAGAAAAGTTTTCTGAAAAAGGTGCTGTTAATGCTTTTCTTTGTGGCGGAGCAAAAATGTTAGACGAAAAAGGTAAGTCAATTAAAAATACTGTTAAAGAAAAAATACCAGGAATTAAAAATGAAATTAAAGACCCTGGTCTTCAACAAATGGCAATTGGCGGTGCAGTTATGATAGCTGGCGTTATAGCCTCTGAAGTTCTTGCTGTCGCAGGTCTTGCTCTTGTTGCAGAAGCTGTTATAAACTCAGTAAATTATAAACCTGTTTTGTTAGAAAGACTCGCAAAAGCTCCTAAAGATGTAAATGATTTAATCAAAGCTACTATGGCAAAAGGCAGAGAATAACAACATCTTAGTTTCTATCAACTTATAACTCCTTATTAATTATCCCCAAGTTGTTAGACTTGGGGTTTTTTTTATATTTTTGCTGGATTCATTATCATTTGAGTTTAGAATAATAAAACCTGCCAAACATTAGGAGCGTTTACATTATGTCTGTAACAAAACTGCCAGCATGGAAAGAATTATCTTCTCATTATGACTCAATAAAAATCCAGCATATGCGGGATATGTTTGATGAATCTCCTGACCGTTTTAAAGAATTTTCTGTGCATCTTGAAGACCTGTTTCTTGATTATTCCAAAAATAGAATAACTGCTGAAACTATGATTCTTTTGTGCAACCTTGCTCGTGAAGCTGGTGTTGAGAAAGTTAGAAGAAGCATGTTCAAAGGCGAAAAAATCAACACAACCGAAAACAGAGCCGTTCTTCATACAGCACTTAGAAACCGCTCGAATAATCCAGTAATGTTTGGCGGTGAAGACGTAATGCCGAAAATAAATGCTGTTTTAGAAAAAATGCGTCAATTTTCAGAGGCAGTTCGTTCTGGTGAATGGAAAGGACACACTGGCAAGCGTATTCTTGATGTTGTAAATATTGGTATTGGCGGTTCAGACCTTGGACCTGTAATGGTTACAGAAGCTTTGAAAAAATATCAGGGAATAAATATCAGAACGCATTTTGTTTCCAATGTTGACGGAACTCATATGGCAAGCACTTTGCTAAAGCTTAATCCTGAAACTACTTTGTTTGTTATTGCTTCAAAGACTTTTACCACTCAAGAAACACTTACAAACGCACACACAGCAAGGGACTGGCTTGTTAAAAAGCTGGAAAAAGCCGCTGTAGCAAAGCATTTTGTAGCATTGTCTACAAACGAGGAAGCTGTAAAAGATTTTGGCATTAACACCGACAATATGTTCGAGTTCTGGGATTGGGTCGGAGGACGCTATTCCCTGTGGTCAGCCATAGGATTATCCATAGCAGTTGCTATTGGCATGGATAATTTTGAGCAGCTTTTAGAAGGTGCTCACACTATGGATAAACATTTCCAAAAAGCTCCTTTAGAGAAAAATATTCCTGTGCTTTTGGCTGTTTTAGGTGTTTGGTATAATAATTTCTTTGATTCCGAAGCGTATGCAGTTTTGCCGTATGACCAGTATTTGCACCGCCTTCCAGCTTATTTACAGCAGGCAGATATGGAAAGCAACGGCAAGGGTGTAACCAAAGACGGTTCTAAAGTTAAAACGGCTACAGGAGCTATTCTTTTCGGAGAAGCTGGAACAAACGGACAGCATTCATTTTACCAGCTGATTCATCAGGGAACACGGCTTATTCCATGTGATTTTATTGCTCCTGCAATTTCTTTGAATGAAAGCGGAGAACATCATTCGATTCTATTATCAAACGTTTTTGCTCAGGCAGAAGCCTTGATGAAAGGCAAAACAGCCGAGGAAGTTCATGCGGAGCTTAAAAAACAAGGGCTTTCTGAAGATAAAATAGAAGAACTTACTTCTCATAAAATTTTTGAAGGAAACCGCCCTAGCAATACTATTCTTTTGAATAAAATCACTCCTTATACTCTTGGAATGATGATAGCCATGTACGAGCATAAAATTTTCGTTCAAGGCGTTATTTGGGACGTTAATCCTTATGACCAGTGGGGAGTTGAGCTTGGAAAACAGCTTGCCAAAAAGATTCAGCCCGAACTTAAATCTGATGAGCTTGCTACAGAACACGACTGTTCAACCAACGGCTTGATAAACATGACAAAAGAAATACGTAATTTATTGTAAATATCATTGCAAGGAGAGTAGTAATGAAACGTTATAGGTTAGTTGTTCTAGCTAGTGTTTATGATGTTAAACTTGCTTTAGATAGGCGTATTTGCAATCAATGCAGTCAATTTGTTGAGCGTGGTTGGGAGGTTGTCATTTTATGCAAGAATGATACAAATGACATACGCCAAGGGCATTTAAGTGACAACATAGAATTTGTTTCTATTCCACAAACTATTCATTTTTCTACCGAGCATGCTGGGTATCCGCTAAAAATTAACGGAACAGACGGTATGGATAAAGATGCGTTTATGACCGTTCTTAATGATGCCTTAAAGGACAAAGCACAAGCTCGGTGTTCAGTTCTTTTTGATCTGTTTGAATCTACCGAAGCTAGGGTGCAATTTGAAGGCACGACACAAAGACAAAGACAAATATTTGAAGTTTTCACTCTAACACAAGGCTTTGTTGATTTAACTCTCCAGCTAACTCCTGATGCGGTGATGGTTGCTGATATGCATGGTATGCTTGCTATGAATATTATTAAATCACGCATAAAAGTACCGTATATTTATGATGCACATGAATTAACTTTGCGTCAGCTTCCTTATGAGTTAAATGCTGAACAATATATGCGGATTATTGAGGAAGAATGTATTAAAAATGCTTTTTGTTTCTATACAATCTCAGCATGTTTTGCAGATATATATGCATATGAGTATAAGCTTGAGAAAAAGCCTTTATATTTTTACAATTTACCAACTTTTTCAGAAAATGAGATACAGAAATCTTCTAAGGAAATACGCCAAAAACTGGGACTAGATCCAGAAAAGAGAATTCTTCTTTATCATGGTGTCTTTTTACCAAAAAAACGCAATTTAGAACGTTTGGTGCGTGTTTCAAATATGCTTTCAGAACACAATATTCATGTTTTATTGTTGAGTTCAATTCATGGTCTTTCTGATTTAGATAAGCCATTTGCTCACTTTCCAAATATAACATGGCATCCTCCTGTTTCACAAAAAGAGTTACCATTATGGATTAGGGTAGCAGATATGGTTATACTTCCCGATGTCGGTGCATATAATTATTTATTCTGTTCTCCAAATCGTTTTTTTGATGCGTTAAGTATGAAAAAGCCTGTTTTAGTTAATGAGGAAATTCTTTCATTAACTTCTATTATTAATACATTTAAAAATGGATATACTGGTTCTATGCAGACAGACGAAGCGATGCTACAAACCATTGTTGAGGCTTTTGATGCATTAGAAAAAGGGTGTTATACTAAGGATAATATAGAAAAAGCTGCCAAACTTTTTTCTTTTGAGAAACAAAAAATACGTTTTCATGATATGATTGAAAAATTAGAAGCTCATATTGAAGGAAAACCAGACAATGATTTTCAAGAAGAAACACGAGAAAATGTCTTAGCACCTTTCTTAAAAAAACTTATCAATAGCGGTAGCCCTAAAGCTAAAGAAGCACAAAGAATTTTAAACGAACTTTAGGCTATGTTATACAATACTGTTGCTATTTGACATAATTAGAACATTTTAGTGCTGTTATTGCGAGTTTTCCCTCACTGTCATCGCAAGCGTAAGCGTGGCAATCTCTCTTTTATAGTGCCACGCTCAATAAGATTGCCACGTCGCTTTGCTTCTCGCAATAACAATGTAAGCCCTATTGTTTTTAGCAACAGTTTCCTATAACACGGTCTTTTATTACACTCTTATTTTAACTCTATAGCCTAAGCAGACATAGCTATGATTTTATCAACATCTTGAGGTTTTATATCAGAATGTTCTCCTAGAACAACACCTCTTTTTTCAAAAACAGCAGGTATGTTTTTGCAGTCTTTAACTTCAATGCCATAATCAGAAAGTTTTGTTTTCATGCCAATAGATTCAAAGAACTCAACTGTTTTAACAACGGCTTTTTCAATTATTTCTTCTTTAGAACCTTCTGTGATGCCCCATATGCGATTAGCATATTGAACAAGCTTATCACCTTTCTTGTCAGCTTTATAGCGGAACACAGAAGGCATGATTACGGCTAAAGATTTACCATGATCAAGACCAAAAGCAGCTGTTAGCTCATGTCCTATCATATGAGTTGACCAATCCATAACAACGCCGCAAGAGATAGCAAGATTAAGCCCATGAGTTGCTGACCACATGATATTTGCTCTTGCATCATAGTCATTTGGGTCTTTTAAAACTTTTGGAGCTTCTTCTATTACAGTATGCAAAATTGCCTCTGCTTGTCTGTCTTGAAGAGGAGTATTTACATCATAAGTCATATATTGCTCACAAACATGAACAAATGTATCAACAATACCATTTACAGTCTGTCTTTTTGGAAGAGAAAAAGTTGTTACAGGGTCTAGAATTGAAAATTTAGGATAAACGAATTCACTTGCAAAAGCTCTTTTTTCACCAATTTCTTTTCTTGAAATAACAGAATTCCCATTCATTTCAGAACCTGTTGCAGGCAATGTCATTATAGATGCAAGAGGAAGAGCTGTTTCAACGGTTACTTTTCCTGTAGGAATATCCCAAGCATCGCCTTTATATTCTACTGCTGCGGCAATAAATTTTGTGCCGTCAAGAACAGAACCGCCACCAACAGCTAATAGAAAAGAAACGTTTTCTTTTTTAATTATTTCAACTGCTTTCATGCATGTTTCAAATTGAGGATTTGCTTCAATGCCACCGAACTCAACAAAGTCAAAACCTTTTAAAGCTTTTACAACCTGATCATAAACACCATTTTTTTTGATAGAACCTCCACCATATGTAATCATTATTTTGAGGTTTTGAGGTAGTAATTCTGGTAATTGAGCTATTGAATCTTTTCCAAAAACTATTTTAACTGCGTTTTGATACGTAAAATTCTGCATTCTGACTTTTAGCAATCGCTCTTCCATGCTTAATTGCTTCTTTTTGAGTATCAAAAACTTTCGTTGCTCTAGATGAGCCTCCTTTCTTTACAGCCCACCCTCCATCTGAACTCTTAACTACATGCTGTGATTTCTTAGCCATTTTTATAATTCCTTTATACACATAACGAATTAGAATTAAACTGGATTAACTTAAAGGGATCGGTG
>DAOWDM010000027.1 GCA_030639035.1 Alphaproteobacteria bacterium | reverse complement strand
TTTTAACTTTATTTTAAAAAATATGTTTTCTATCTTTAATTATGACAACAAATTTTATGCTGCAAAAGCTATGTCTGGACTGTCTCTTGTTTTTTTGAAAAAAAGAGACTTAAAGCGTGCGGAATGGTTACAGTATCGTGCTTTGAAATTTTTTCAGAAAAACAAAAATAAAGAATATACAGGACGTTGTTTTGAAAATTTAGGTATTATCTATCGTTCTGCAGGCAAGTTGGAACAAGCGGAAGTTATGCTACACTCGGCTGTTGAAGTTTTCTCTGATATGAAACGAGAAGATGCTGTTGCTGATTGTTATGGAAATATGGCACTTATTCATGCTTTAAAAGATGATTTTTCTGGTTCGGAAAAACTGCATAACATAGCATTAGAAATAAATATAAACATCAATCGTATAGAATCTATAGCGGCTCAATATTGCAATCTTGGCATTATTCATCAGATGCGTAGCGACATTTCAACAGCAGAAGAATATTTTAGAAAAGCTATTGAGGTTTATGAAAAAAACAATTCAAAAACAGGGCTTGCTGTAGCATACACTGACCTTGCTGGAATTTTGCATATACATGGCAATCTTGACAAAGCTAAGGAATATATGCAGTCGGCTCTTTCATTATACGAGCAGGAAAAAGACCTAAACGGAACAGCAAACAGCCATAATTTTCTAGGGCTTGTTTATCATGAGCAAGGTGAGCTTAATAAATCAGAACATCATCTGCTAAAAGCCCTTGATATAAATGAACAAATCAACAGCAGAAACCAGCTTGCCAATACCTATGGTGCTTTGGGGCTTGTTTACATAGAGAAAAACGAGCTGGATAAAGCTGAAAAAATGCACTTAAAATCATTGTCTATAGAAAAACGTTCTCACGGCATGGCTTCTGATTATGGGAATCTCGGGCTTATCGAGAAAAAACGAAACAACAATAAAAACGCCGTTAAAATGTGGAAAAAAGCATTAGAGCTGTTTGAAGCAGAAGAACCAGAAAAACACAAAAAACAAATAGAACAAATACAAAAATGGATAAATGAATCGTAAGACTCAAGCCGTGATATTTATAATATATCGGTACTAGGCATTCCGACAGAAGCGGTTGCTAATGCAGCACTTTTTTTGTGTAGTTTATTCCATAGTTTCAATGCTGCTTCCTCTGCCATATCAACGGTTAGCGTATCCATCAGAGTATCAGAATTTCTATGGTCAAAATCAGGAGGATAAATCTCGTCAAAAGGAACTGCTGTGCGGATAAATGCAGTTTGATGTCCCCATGGAGCGTATAATTCATCACGGCTTGGACCAAACAGACCGAGAGTTGGAACTCCCATAGCTGCCGCCATATGCATTAAACCTGAATCATTTCCAATGAAAAAAGAACAGCGTTCTAAACAAGCACAAGTGCTTAAAAGCCCCGTGCTTCCGACTAAATCAATGCACTGAACGTCAGGCAAAGCTTTTATCAATGGAAGAGCCTGATTTCTTTCGTGCATAGCTCCGAATACAGCAACAGAAGCGTTTGGAAAAATGCCGTCCATAGTTGTAAGGCGTTTTACAAGCTCAATAAAATTCTCAATCCGCCATGTTTTAGCACGCCAGTTGGCAGTAGGACCTATTCCTATGACCATTTTGGTTTTATTAAAGCGTTTTTTAGCTCCGTTGCGATGTTCATCAGCAAGCCAGATATAAGGTGCAGGAGGAGGCTCTAGCCCAAGAACATCAGCGTTTTGTTTGACTTTGTGAATAAGTTCTTTTGTTTTCTTTGAGCGGTATCTTTTATCAGTTGATAAAAAATAAGGAACTCCTGAACGTCTTAAATCTACAATAATATCCCAGTGACTCCGAACGCAGTTAAGCCATAATTCTACCCAATGCCGAGAGAAACTTTTTTTCTCCATAGGGATAATCTTAACAACATTAGGAACGGCTGCAAAAAGAGGAGCAGAAACCGCTCCGCATGCAACCATAATTTTTGCGTTTGGATTTTCCTTTATCAGATGTTTTAGAATACCCATAGACAATACAGCATCACCTATGCGAGTAGACGTAATAAACAGGATATTTTTTCCGTTGTCTTTTTCACTCGTAGCCACTATGTCGCCTCTTCTGCAAGCTGTGTTTCTTTTGAAACTTTTTCCTCTAATGTGAGCTTTTTCATCATGTAAAGAAGTAAGAATATACCTGGTAAAGCACAAAGAGCCGTAATAATAAAAAAGGTTACCCAATCCACTTTGTCAGCTATAAAGCCACTTGTAGAAGAAATAACATCTCTTGAAAGTGCCATTAAAGAAGTTAAAAGAGCATATTGAGTTGCTGTATATGCTACACTGCAAAGACCTGATAAATAAGCAACAAACGCTGTTGTAGCCATGCCAGCTGTAACATTCTCAATAGAAATGGTTAACATCAGCATATGTATGTCATGCCCAACTACAGCTTGCACTGCATACATCAGATTAGCCAGCCCTTGAAGAATTCCGCCTATTAAAAGGCTTTTCATGACACCGTAGCGGTGAACCATTATCCCCCCGCAAATGCCGCCGAAAATAGTCGCTCCCATGCCGAATATTTTAATAACAGCTGCGATTTCTTCCTTTGAAAATCCCATTTCGACATAAAAAGGATTAACCATTGCTCCAAGATAAGTCTCGCAAAGCTTGTAAAGCATTATGAACATCAATATCAGATGCCAGTTTGGACGTTTCATAAAATCTGCAAACGGACGAACAACAGCAGAAAGCATAAAAGCACCAACTTTTGCCTGTGCTTTGGTTAGCTTTGGAAAACGATTGAAAACTATTTTTAAGTCTTCATCTGTATGAAGTTTTTTAGATTCAGCAGATGTTTTTGGCTCGTGAGAAAGCAAAATGGTAAGAATTCCAACTGCCACGGCAGCAGCCATCAGCATATAAACAAAATTCCATGAAAAACTACTTGCTATACATAAAGCACCTGCTCCAGCAAACAGCATGCCTATGCGATAGCCTAACACTATCATAGCCGCACCTGCACCTTGTTCACTTTCTTCCAGAATTTCTATGCGGTATGCGTCAATAACAACGTCTTGACTTGCAGAACAAAAAGCAACAAACACAGCAAAAAGGGCTGTCATATAAGGATTTATAGCTGGCTGTGTAAGTGCCATTCCTATAATGGAAAGCATTAAAGCAACTTGTGTAACCACAGCCCACGAACGTCGCCGTCCAAGCAGGTTATCCAGAACAGGAATCCTTAGGCGGTCAATAAATGGAGCCCAAAGAAATTTCAGCCCGTAAGGAGTTCTTACAAGGCTGAATAATCCGATAGCTGTTTTAGAAATACCTTCGTCTTTTAACCAGTAAGTCAAAGTCGAAAAAACCAGCAGTAAAGGAAGCCCGCTTGAAAAGCCTAAAAACAGAATGGTTATCATTCTGCTGTCGGAATAAATTTTTAATGCTTCAAGCCAGTTCTTTACGCTGTTTTTCATTTAGCCGAGTTTCTTTTTCATTAATTCGGCTAAAGATGTTTCTGGTCTTGCTCCGTAATGACTTATTATTTCTGATGCAGCAATTCCACCCATTTTGGCACATGTTTCCAAAGGCTTTTCTTGAGCGTATCCCATTAAAAATCCAGCAGCAAACGAATCGCCAGCCCCAGTAGTATCAACAAGCTTTTCAGTGAATTCGGCTTCAATTTTTATTGTACTGTCAGCTGTTACAATAATAGAACCATGCTTTCCACACGTAACAACAGTGATTTCACATTCATTTCTAATGTTTTCTATTGCATCGTTAAGGCTTTGAGTGCGGTAAAGAGAACATAATTCAGCTTCATTGCAGAAAAGAATATCAACAAGATTATCTATCAGCCCTAAAAATTCTCCTCGATGTCTATCTACGCAGAAAGGATCAGATAAAGTAAGAGAAACTTTGCGATTAGCACTATGAGCAATAGTTCCAGCCTTCACCATAGCCGCTTTTGCCTCATCTTCGTCCCACAGGTAACCTTCCATATAGGTGATTTTTGAACTTTTAATAAGTTCTTCTGTTATATCTTTTGGTGCAAGCCTAGCACATGCCCCCAAATACGTGTTCATAGTGCGTTCGGCATCTGGAGATACAATAATAAGACAGCTTGCAGTAGGAGGAGGTTCAATAAGAGGAGCTGTATCGAAATGGACTCCAAGCTCGGAAATGTCTTTTTTAAAAATTTGACCAAGTTCATCGTCTCGAACTTTCCCGATAAAGGCAGGTTTGCCACCAAGAGAAGCTATACCAGCAATAGTATTTGCTGCAGAGCCGCCAGAGCATCTGATGCAGTCATCTTGTATGTATTTATAAAGCTCATCAGCACGTTTTTCATCAATTAGCGACATAATGCCTTTTGGCAGGTTGTGTTCTGCAAGAAAAGAATCTTCCTTTTTTGCAATAACATCAACAATTGCATTTCCAACGGCTACGACATCATAAATAATTTCTGTTTTAGACATGTTATTCCTATAAGAAACCAAGCTATTTCTGATTATATTGTTATAAATTAAGAGCTTTTTAAAAGTCTAAAGCTTGGCTTCAAGCCATTCTGCAATTTTAGATTTCTGCATAGCTCCGACTTTTGTATCAATAACTTCACCATTTTTGAACAGCATCAATGTAGGAATTCCACGCACACCATACTTTGTAGGAGTTTTAGGGCTTTCATCAATGTTCATTTTTGTAATTATAACTTTTTCGTCAAGCTCTTCTGATAGTTCTTCTAGTGCAGGACCTATCTGCCTGCATGGACCGCACCATTCTGCCCAGAAATCAACAAGAACAGGGGTGTCTGAATTTAAAACATCGTTATCAAAACTATTATCATTAATATGTTTCATGAATGAAACTCCATATTATTTTCAACCTAAGCATAAAGTAAAAAGTCCTGACCGTTACGTCAAGCATGTAAACAAATTATTATTTTTATTAATTAAATTTGATGACAAAAAAGCCGTAATTCTAAGATAGCTTTTTTAATAAAAACTGTCATCGAATTAAGTAACATTTACAAGAATGACAGTTGTATTTTACAAAGCAATACTATTGTATAACACAGCCTAAAATATACTTTCTATTATAGCAAAGAATCTTCTTAAAAAAGTTCAGATGCTTCACCATTGTAAGGCTTTGTTTTTTCTTCTTCATCAAAAAACCACGTTTCTCCGTTAAGAGATTCAGGCTTTTCTTCATCGAAAAACCACGTTTCTCCGTTAAGAGATTCAGGCTTTTCTTCTTCTAAAAGCTCAGATTCTCCGTTAAGAATTTCAGTCTCTTCTTCCTCCAGAAGCCATGATTCTTCGTTAAGAATTTCAGGTTCTTCTTCATCGAAAAACCACGTTTCTCCGTTAAGAATTTCTGGTTCTTCTTTTTCAAAAAGCTCAAAATCCCTAGTGAGAGGAGTTGTTTCTTCTTCTTTAAAAAGCTCGCCTTCTCCAGTGAAAGGCACAGCCTCTTTTTTCTTGATAGGATAAGTTTTTTTCTTGAAAGACTTGGGCTTTTCTTTTAAAGATCTGACCTTTTCTTTGACAGGGACTGTAACAAGTTCAACGTCTTCTTTTGCAGGACCGTTAAGAATTATGTCAACACGACGATTATTAGCTCGCCCATCTGCTGTTTCGTTAGAAGCTAGGGGTTTAGTGTCGGCTCTGCCTTCGACTGCAAACCTGTTGCGTTCAATATTGCTTTTTTCTAAAACATGCAGAACTGATAAAGCTCGTGCAGATGACAATTCCCAGTTTGATTTAAACTTTTTTGTTGAAATAGGTTGATTATCTGTATGCCCTGCTATGGTTATATCACCTTCGGTGTCTTCTAAAAGACTAGAAAGTTTTTTTAAGGTATCAACAAATTTAGGATTTATTTCATCGCTTCCTAATAAAAAAGCAACTGAATTAGGAAAATGTATAATTACTTTTGAATCTTTGAGTTCAGCTGTAAAAACACCGTTTTTCAGTTCTTCTCCCAAAGCTGAGGAGAGATGCTGTAAGAGCTTTTCCTGTTCTTCTTTTAAATATTCTTCAAATTCATTATCGCTGATTTCTTCTTCATCTGGCTTAGCTTCTGTTTCTTCATGTGTAGTTATAGGAGCATCTTTTATTGTCAGTTCCGTTATCATATCGGTAGAAATAGGAGTTCCATCAACCTCTACAAAACCTGCTAATATTCTTTTTTTAGTAACTCCAAAAGCATTATCAACAGAACCAAGCATTTCCTCGAATTTTGTGATTTCCATTGTAGAAAAAGAAAGCAGCAGAACAAAAAAGCACAAAAGCAGAGTCATGAGATCTGCAAACGTCACCATCCAAGATGGAGCACCTTTCGGGGGGGCTTTTTTCTTTTCCTCTTCTGCCATATTTTGATGCCTCTCTGATTAGCCTTCAGCTATAGCTGGGACTTCATCTTCCTCGTCTTCATCTTCAAGGACTTTCCGAATTTTTTCAGGGAGATACGCACCTAGAATTTTTTCAATAATTCTTGGGTTTGTCTGTGCAGACAGCAAAGAGATTCCTTCAGAAATCATATTCTTTTTTATCTGGTCTTCTTCAACTTTGCTTTCCAGCTTGTCAGCAAGAGGAATAGCAACCAAGTTAGAAAGCAATGCTCCATAGAGTGTTGTAAGCAGAGCTACAGCCATAGAAGGACCAATAGTCGCAGGGTCAGACATAGTGGTTAACATCTGTACCAATCCAATCAGAGTGCCTATCATTCCAAAAGCTGGAGCAGATTCAGCAAGACCGCGAAAAATCTTAATACTTATTTCTAGCTGTCTAAAAGACTGCTGTTTATCGCGAGTCATTGTCTGTTTTATTGTCTCGATATCCATTCCGTCAATAGCCATTGACAGACCATTTTTAAGAAAAGGATCGGCAATTTTTCGATTTTCAAGCACCATCAAACCTTTTTTACGTGATTCCTGTGCCATTTCTGAAAATTCTTTTATCAGATCTAAGGGAGATAATGTTTTATCTTGAAAAACAAGCCCCAGACCTGTTTTTAAAGAAGGTACGAATTCTTTTAGCTTAAATCTTATTAAAGTTGCAGCAGAACCGCCGCCAATAACAATAAGCACACTTGGCGTATTTATAAATATACCAATCTCACCGCCAGACATCATAGCGATAACAAGAATCAAAACACCAGAAATAAGTCCGAGAAGACTTCCTAAATCCATAATTAAGGACTCTCACTTTAAATTACATGTAAAAAAGAGTACTAATATTTATTAGGGAATCTCTATTAAATCAAGTGTTATATACAACGTTGAATTTATTATATTTTTTGGATTAAACCTGCAGGAGAAATGAAAAAGATTGCTCATTACTGAGAATCGGGCTTTAATAAATAAAAAACAATTTTTATAAGGTGTTTTTTAAGTGCGTATAGCCCTTTATCAGCCTGATATTCCGCAAAATACAGGAACAATTTTAAGAATGGCAGCATGTTTTAATGTGCCTGTCGATATTATTGAGCCTTGTGGATTCGTTCTTAATGACCGCAGAATGCAGCGTGCTGGTATGGACTACATGGAAAAAGTAGATATGCACCGCCATAATTCATGGCAAACTTTTACAGATAAAAAAAAGAACAGAAGACGTTTGATTCTACTGTCTACAAAAGCAACTACTCTATACGCAGATTTCAAATTTCATGCTGACGACACTCTGCTTTTAGGACAAGAAAGTGCAGGAGCTCCAGAAGAAGTTCATCAGGCAGCAGATGCTATTATTAAAATT
>DAOWDM010000138.1 GCA_030639035.1 Alphaproteobacteria bacterium | reverse complement strand
TGGAACATTGCTTGTTTGTACGGCTGTATTTTTAGGCATTGCATCAGGAGTCTGGACTCCACTTTTTATTGCCGTTCCCTGCTGTATTCCTAAAGATGGATTATATGGTTTTCCGTTAATGGTTAAAATACGCAGCTGTATATTTCCTGTATCAGAATGAACGATTTTTAAGGTGATATTTACATTCAAAGGAAGAGGTATATTAGTTTTTATTTCTTGTAAAGTATCTCCAATCTTAATTGAAACCATACCTTTTGATGTTGTAGAAACAACCTGTGCTTTTATTTCTGCTCCAATTGGGAATTTGAGAAGTTCAGGCAAAGGCTGTGGAATAGAAACAACAGCTTGAGTCTTTAATAGCTGAACAGCAGGCGGAAGAGCTGGCGGTGGTGTTATTTCACTCATGTTTTAAGCAGTTTTTCTGCAATAGCTTCTACATCGGCGGCGGCTTCTGAATTTGGGTGTCTTGTTAGTATTGATGTTTGGTTTCTGATTGAGTCTCTTACTCTTGTGTCTCTTCTTATTACTCCAAGCAAAGGTGGTGATATTTTCAAGAATCCCTGACAAGCTTTTAGCAGTGTATTGTAGGTACGCTCCCCCTCTCTTATAGAGTTTACAGCATTTACAACAATGCGAATATCAACATCTGGTCTATCCATAAGCGTAATTTTAATAAAAGCATAAGCATCGGTAAGCGATGTAGGCTCATCAGTGCATACAACTATGCAAGTTCCTGCATTTTTAGAAAAATGCCTTACCGATTTTTCTACACCTGCACCTAAATCCAAAACGACCCTATCATAAGCACTAGACAGCAATGACAAGTCGTCTCTTAGCATTTGCAGTCTGCTGAAAGGAATATTAGCTAAACTTCCAGAACCTGACCTGCCTGCGATAATATCAAAACCTTCATTATCAAAAGGTATAACTGCCTGATTAAGAGTTAAACGCCCTGCTATTACGCTTCCAAGGTCTCGCTCTGCCATAAGTCCAAGCTGAATATCAATATTTGCAAGCCCAAGGTCAGCATCAAACAGCAGAGTTTTTTGCTTTCTTTTTGCGAGAGCATGGGAAAGAGTAATGGAAAACCATGTTTTACCAACTCCGCCTTTGCCAGATGCTACAGCTATCATGTTTTGCCCTTTTCTTATTCCTGCTGGACGAGATGCAAGAGTAGGTCTTTTACTAGGTTTTTCTGATGTTATGCTCATAAGTAAACCTCTGCTTCTTCTTCATAAAATTCCTGTTCGGATTCTTCTGGTGATATTACTAATTTTGCCATAGACACTGGATTTATAGGACACAATCCGCTTGCAACCTGAGGGCTAATGCTAACATCACAAAACATTAGCTGAGCAGAATCTGCTGCGGAAAGAACAGCCCCAAATCTTCTTGTCATGTCAAGTCTTGTAACAAACATTCTAGATGCTCCTGACTCTGCAAAAGCGGAAGCTATTTCCTTTGATTCTATGGGGTCTCCGCCTGCTGCTAGAACAAGTATAGGCTCTATATTATCAAATTCAGTTAGCTCAGCAAGGTAGCTCATTTCGTGTTCATTAAAAGGGTTGACCCCAGGGCTGTCTATATAAATCAGGTCATTGTTTTCAAGGTTTGTTGTAACAATATCACCTAATACATCTGGATCACGAACTTTGCTAAGATTGATTTCCATTATTTTCGTAAAAGCAGCAAGCTGTTCGGCTGCTCCTGCCCTTACTATATCCGCTGAAACAACAGCTGCTTTTCTGCGGTTTAGGCAAGCCCGTGCAGCAAGTTTTGCTACTGTAAACGTTTTCCCCACTCCTGGAGGTCCTATCATCATAAAAGCTTTAGGGGCTGATTTTTCTGGCAAAGGTGCGAAATTATACACTGCATCAAAAGCTGCAGCACAAGTCATAACAGCATTTTCAGCCTTTTCTTCATGAACAGAAGTTAAAAGCTTATCAATTAAAGGCTGAGGAGTATTGTGATATTCCAAAGCTTCTTGAACAGTTTTTAAAATATCAGGAATATCTGTTCCAGAAAGAACTTTGCCAATTTCATTATCTAGTTCGGTTTTTTCCAAAGCAGCGGTAATGCGTACTCCTTCTCCGCTACTGCCACGCTGTGTAGAGATAATAATGGCATCATCACCAAGCTCTCGCCTTATAATATCCATGGCTTCAGACATTGACGGAGCTGTATATGTTTTAAGCTTCATTCATATACGTCCTATATCTGCCCCAAAGTTTTGATTTTTGCTTTTGGATAAAGTTCATTCTGAGACATTACCACAGTTATTGGTCTAAAGCGTTCAATAATAGCACGAACATAAGGGCGTATCATTGGACTTGTCAATAATACAGGTATTTCACCACGCATAGCAAATTCTTCAAAAGTCTTGCGAACTGCTGTAATAAATTCCTGTAATTTAGATGGAGGCATTGAAAGCTGTTTTTCTTCTCCTGTCCCAATCAAAGATTCAGCAAAAGCCTGCTCCCATAGCGGAGAAACTACAACCAAAGGAATAATACCGTTTTCATCTGTATTAGCATCTGATATTTGACGAGACAGTCTAGAACGCACATGTTCTGTTATCATCATAATGTTGCTTGTTGTGGTGCAACCTTCTGATATGCCTTCTAAAATAGTTGGCAAATCCCGTATTGATATTCTTTCTTGAAGCAAATTCTGAAGCAGTCGCTGAACACCGCTAACCGTCATTTGTGTAGGAATTACCTCTAAAACAAGTTTCTGCTGTTCTTGATCAAGCTCATCAAGCAATTTTTGAGTTTCAGTGTAAGAAAGCAGTTCTGCCATATTATCACGTATTATTTCAGTTATGTGTGTAGTTACAACAGTAGGAGGGTCTACAACAGTAAAACCACGGAACATAGCCTCTTCTCTGTATGATTGGTCAACCCACATGGCTGGTAGTCCAAAAGTCGGTTCTAAAGTAGCTTCTCCTGAAAGAGTGATTTCCTCTCCTCTTGGATCCATAACTAAAAGACTGTTAGGACGCAATGCACCTCGCCCTGTTTCTAATTCTTTGACATAAATTATATAATCATTGGCTTCAAGCTGCATATTATCCTGAATACGAATAGAAGGCATAATAAAGCCCATTTCAGAAGCCATTGCACGACGCAAGGCTTTTATCTGGTCAGTAAGTCGTCTGTTGCCGTCTTCTTTTATTAAGGACAGCAATCCATACCCCATTTCCAATCTTATGAGGTCAATTTTTAAAGAAGCGGATATAGGTTCTTCGGAAATAGGTATTTCTTCAACAGCCATTTGCTCGGCGACTTCTAACTGTAGAGCTTCCTGTTCTTTTCCTTTTTTATCTATGAAAAAAGCCATTGAACCTGCTGCTACTGCTAGAACAAGAAACGGAAAAGCAGGAGTTCCAGGAAGAATAGCAAGGGAAGTAGCTAGAAACGAACTCATACCCAAAGCTTTTGGGTGATGTGCCAGCTGACCGAATAGGACTTTTTCAGTAGACTCTTTAAGCCCAGCCTTTGAAACCATAATACCTGCTGCAATTGAAATCACAAGAGCAGGTATCTGTGCTACCAAACCATCACCAACGGTTAGTCTTGTATAAGTATTTCCAGCCTCGGCAAACGGCATGTCATTTTGAACCATACCTATAATCATTCCAGCAATTACATTGATTCCTGTAATAATAAGACCAGCTACAGCATCTCCTCGAACGAACTTTGAAGCACCGTCCATAGCTCCATAGAAACTGCTTTCCTGAGATAGCTCTTCACGTCTTGACTTCGCTGTATCTTCATCAATAAGCCCTGCAGAAAGGTCAGCATCAATAGCCATCTGCTTTCCAGGCATCGCATCAAGAGCAAACCTTGCTGCGACTTCTGCGATACGTCCAGAACCTTTGGTAATAACCATAAAATTAACGATTACCAAGATTGCAAAGACAATCACGCCAATAATAAAATTTCCGCCCATGATAAATCCGCCAAAGGCTGCAATAACACGACCAGCAGCAGATAATCCTTCATGACCATGAGCTAGAATCAGACGAGTAGAAGCTAGATTCAACGCAAGCCTATACATAGTGGCAATCAGCAGAATAAGAGGAAAAGATGTAAACTCTACAGGCTTCTCAATAAAAATAGCAGTCATAAGAACAAGAACAGCAAATGTCAAAGAAAAAGCCAGTGCGATGTCAAGCATCCATGGCGGCATAGGCAGAATCAGAATAACAAGTATTGCGATAACACCTAAAGCAAGCATTAAATCGCTACGCTTTAAAACGTCACTTATCCAGCTTGGCAAAACAAATCCTGCTCCGCCTTCTGCACTATTTCCAACTGGTTCTGTATTTGCCATTATTTGCTACTTTCATATAGCTGTTTTTTTAAGTAGAGGTTTTAGCTTTCCATCATTTTTCAACAGTCCCAGGTAAGGGGACTTGAAAACCTTCTTTTGAATATAGATTGAGCTTGTTTCTTAATGTTCTAATCGAGATACCTAAAATTGTTGCTGCATGTGTTCTGTTGCCTATGCAGTGTTTGAGCGTATCAATAATCAAATCACGCTCTACAGAAGCAACGGTACGACCTATAAAATCTCCAATATTTTCGTTTGCAGCGTCTGTATCGTCAATGCCAGAGATATTTTTAGACAGCATAACTGCTTCAGGGCTTATTTCATCGCCTGTTGAAAGAAGAACCGCACGATGCATAGCATTTTCAAGCTCTCTAACGTTACCGTTCCATGGGTGAGTAAAAAGATTTTCTTCTGCTTCTTTTGACAGAGGCTTTTCTGAAATATCATTTTCTTCTGAATATTTATGAATAAAATGCTCTGCAAGCGGTTTTATGTCATCTTTTCGTTTGCATAAAGGAGGTATGTCAAGATTGATAACATTAAGCCTGAAAAATAAATCTTCCCGAAAACGTCCGCTTTTAACTTCTTCTACCAAATCACGGTTTGATGTTGCAAGAATACGAGTGTTAATTTTTACAGGTTTTTTACCGCCAATACGGTCAATTTCTTTTTCCTGCAAAGCTCTTAACAATTTTGCCTGTAAGCGAATATCCATCTCACTTATTTCATCAAGAAGCAGAGTCCCGTCATTGGCTTCTTCAAATTTTCCAAGTTTTCGAGCTACAGCACCTGTAAAAGCTCCTTTTTCATGCCCAAAAAGTTCAGACTCAAGTAAATTCTCAGGAATAGCTGCACAGTTTACTGCTACAAAACGGCTGTTTTTACGGCTGCTTTTTCTGTGAATATAGCGGGCAATAACTTCCTTACCAGTTCCTGATTCACCTGTAATCAGAATACTTGCTTCAGAAGGGGCGACCTGATCTGCTATTTTCAGCATGTCTTTCATAGACTGATCTTTATATATCAGTGTATGAGATTCTTCCGAGATTGCACTTAATATCGCACCTATAAGTTCTGCATCAGGAGGTAATGGGATATATTCTTTTGCACCAGCTTTAATAGCCCGCACAGCTGATTTTGCATCGGCAGCAATACCGCAGGCAACGACTGGAATAGTTATTCTTTCCGAGACAAGCTTATCAATCAAAGAACCGATGCTAAGTTTTACATCAATCATTATCATGTCGGCACCTTTACCGGAACGCAGTTCTTCAAGCCCTCTGTCTATATCATCAACATGAGAAACATCGCTTCCATGCTTGGTAGCAATAGCACTAGCAGCACCAATTTGTCCGTTCATAGTTCCAATGATTAGAATTCGCATCTAACAAATTTCCTAAAGGTTTAATTTCTATCTGTTTTAATAATTTCAGTCATTGTAATGCCAAGTCTGTCTTCTACAACGACAACTTCTCCACGAGCGACCAGCCTGTTGTTTACATAAATGTCGATTGCTTCACCAACTTTCCTGTCAAGCTCAACAACCGCTCCTCTACCAAGTTTTAGCAGCTGATTAACCTGCATTTTTGATTTTCCAAGTACAGCAGAAACCTGTACAGGTATATCATAAACAGCTTCAAGGTCTGTTATATCTACTGTTTTTTCCAAAGGGGCTTCTTCTTCCTTCTCTTCTTCTTCTTCTTCAACATCTATATTGTCGAGTTCATCAAGTTCTAAGCTGTTTTCGTCCTGCATCAGTCTCTCCTTAATTTATATTGTTTGCTTCAGTTGTTTTTGAAGGCAAGGTGTTATCTGCAATAATTCGCTCTATATCTTCCCACAGTTTTTCATTGTTTTTTTCAATGCCTCCGCTATTCCATTCAATACGGCAGTCCCCAGTTTTTATTTTCTTATCCCCAGTTACTAGAAATTGACCTTCATAACCACTGCTTGTAGCGATTTCTGTTAGAGTTGTCCTTAGTAATTCTAGAATGTTTTCGTTTACATGAATAATTATTCGTGTTTCTTTAAAAAGAAGAGGCATGCATTGTTTTACAAACTCTTCAATTTCTTCCATTCCATGCTTTTCTGCCATTATAGGAAACATTTTTTTAGCAGCGGCAAGAATTATATGTAAGCAGTCGTTGGCTATTTGTTTGTTTGCATCTTTTTGCTTTTCTTGAATAGTAGCAAGTTCGATTGCAACAACTTTTAACGTTTCAGTTTGCAGCCTTTTTATTGATTCTTCTGTTTTTTTCCTTTCTTCAGCGATGCCTTCTGCCTTGCCTTCTTCGCTTGCTTTTTTCAACTCTTCCTCAGAAAAGGTTGGAGGCGGAGGAGGAGGTGGCGGAGGCGGTGGTGCCTCAATCTTTATTTCCTTCTCTACTAAAGCTTCTTTGACGTTTTTTTTCTTTTTTTCTTTAGCTAAGTCGAACTTAACATCAAACATATATTTTTTAATTTCAGACATAAGAATCCAACTTTAATAAATGAGCTCTTCTTCTGCTCCGCCTTCGGCAATTACAATTTCACCAGAATTAGAAAGTTCTTTTGCCTGCATTACTATAGCAGCTTGGGCTTCGTCAACATCTCTTAAACGCACAGCTCCCATTGCATCTATATCTTCCCTGAGCATTTTGCCTGCACGCTGAGACATGTTTTTGAAAAACAGATCTTTGATAGGATCTGAAGCACCTTTCAAAGCCATACCAAGCTTGTCTTTTTCGGCATGCCTGAGAAGAGTTTGAATACCCTGTGCATCAATACGGGTAAGGTCTTCAAATGTAAACATAAGAGCTTTAATACGTTCGGCAGATTCTCTGTTGCGTTCTTCCAAAGCAGCCATGAAACGGTTTTCAGTGTTTCTATCTAGATTATTAAATACATCTGCAACCAGTTCATGAGAATCCCTGCGTGCGGTACGTGCCAAATTGCTCATAAACTCATTCCTTAATGTTTGTTCAACGTCATCAAGAACATCTTTTTGTATAGCTTCTATTCTTAAAATACGCATAATTACTTCCATTGCAAAAGACTCTGGCAGCAAGGAAAGAACACGCGAAGCATGACTTGGAGTAATTTTTGACAGAATAACAGCTACTGTCTGCGGATATTCATTTTTAAGATAATTTGCTAGAACCTGTTCATTAACATTACTCAGCTTGTCCCACATAGTACGACCTGCTGGACCTCGAAGCTCTTCCATAATAACTCCGACACGGTCTTTACCAAGACTTTTCAGCAGAAGCCGCTCTGTACTTTCATAACTGCCTACAAGAGAACCTGTACCAGAAATAGCATCAGCAAATTCTACAAATAACCGCTCGACAACATTGGAATTTATTGTTCCAAGGTTAGCCATAATGACAGAGATTTCTCTTATTTCCTCATCATCCATTAAGGAAAATATTTTTGAAGAATGCTCTTCTCCCAAAGAAAGCATTAAAATAGAAGCTTTCTGCGGTCCTGTCAGACTTCTGAAATCGTCAACGCCACCTGCCAATAGTTTATCTCCTTAAAAATTACTGCAACAACTGCATCATGCAGTATATTAGCTTTCCTGATACATCCAATTTCTAAGAATATTGAGAGCTTCATCAGGGTGGCTCTCAATAATTTCACCAATTTTACGCAATGAAGATGCTTTAACACGCCCTTCAACCTTAGCAATATCAATAAGTTCTTCAACTTCCATTTCTTCTTCTGAGCCCATGCCTGGACCAAGAAGCTGTGGAGCAGCAAGCCCTTGTTCTTCAAACATCATTTGGTCATCAACACCTAGCGGGACTGGCTCAAAAGCACGTGAAATTAGCGGACGTATTACAACAAGAATTACAAGCATAGCAACGATTGCAACGCTTAGCCCTTCGAGCATTCGCATAACTTCATCTTTGTTAAGCCCTGCAAAAATAATTTTTTCTTTTTTGAAAATTCCTTCCAAGCTAACAAAACGCATATTAGCTACTTCAACTTGATCGCCACGGTCTGCATCAT
>DAOWDM010000023.1 GCA_030639035.1 Alphaproteobacteria bacterium | reverse complement strand
GTAATACAGCCTGCATCAAGAGCAACTTTTACAGCATGTGATTTTTCGGAAATAACAGATACACGGCTTACAGCATTAGCAAATTGTTTTGCATCAACTTCTAGCATCTTGTTGTTTCCTTCTGGAATTACACGCTCATAGTCTGGGTAAGTTCCATCAATTAGTTTTGATGTAAGAACAGTGTCTGCAAAGGCAAAACGTATTTTATTTTCAGATAGGTCAATAGAAATTTCTTCACCAGTCTCATCTACTAATTTGCGAATTTCAGCAATTGTTTTGCGAGGAATAATAATCCCAGTAATGTTCTCTGCACCTTCAGGCAAAGAAACTTCAACACAGGCAAGACGATGACCATCTGTTGCTGCTGCACGCAGAACGCTTGTGTCCTCGTTTTTCTTTGCATGAACATAAATTCCGTTGAGATAATAACGAGTTTCCTCTGTAGAAACTGCAAAACGAGTCTTGTCAATAAGAGCTCTTAATTCCTCTGCAGCGAGCTTGAAAGAAACAGGCATATCATCACTTGCGATAGCAGGGAACTCATCAGCAGATATGCTGGCAAGAGAAAATCTAGAGCGACCAGAAATAATAGATATTTTGTCAGCATCTGCTACTGAGCTTATTTCTACTTGTGAGCCTTCTGGAAGCTTCCGAACAATATCATAAAGCATATGTGCTGGAGCTGTTATTGAACCAGATTCCATAATTTCAACAGAAATTATTTCTGTAATTTCAATGTCCAAATCTGTAGCTTTAAGCTTAAGACGACTGTCTTCCGCTTCAAGCATAATATTTGAGAGTATCGGAATAGTATTTTTTCGCTCAACGACACCCTGTACATGAGTCAGAGATTTAAGCAGTTCAGAACGTTCTACAGTTAGTTTCATAACAACCTTTTACCAAATAATAAAGACAGACAGAAACGTCTTAGTCTATTGAAATTAAACAACATTTTAATACAGCAATGCTGTACACCCCTATTTTAGGGATATTATAACACAACAGCTTGTTTTTAGAAGTGATTTTAAGTAATTTTTAGAGATATGCGACTAGTTTTCCAGTATCCGTTTAAGCAGTTCTACTTCTTCGGCAAAATTTGTATCTTTTTTGATTAGTTCTTCGATTTTACTGACTGCATACATGACTGTAGTGTGGTCTCGTCCGCCAAATTTACGCCCTATAACAGGTAGAGAAAGAGGAGTTAGCTGTTTTGATAAATACATGGCTACTTGTCTAGGACGAGCGATAACTCTCGCTCTTCGTGCAGAAGACATTTCTGAAATTTTAATATTGAAATGTTCGGCAACTTTTTTCTGGATTTCTTCAATAGTGAGTCTGCGGTCAAAAGAACGCAACATATCACTTAGAATATCTTTGGTTTTCTCTAGTGTAATTTCACAGCCAAGCATTTGAGAATGAGCAATTATACGTCTTAATGCTCCTTCTAGTTCTCGTACATTTGAGGTGATTTTATGAGCAAGGAATTCAAGAACTTTTGGCGGAACAGCTGCATTGAGAAGCTCTGATTTCGATTCTAATATTCCAAGCCTTAGCTCGTAACTTGTTGGGTGAATATCTGCTATTAGACCGCTGTTTAGACGAGAGATGAGTCTTTCTTCGATTCTATCAAGCTCGGAAGGGTGTTTATCAGCAGCAATAACAACTTGCTTGCCCTGATCTACCAAGGAATTAAAAGTATGGAAAAACTCTTCTTGTGTGGAGTCTTTACCACTGAAAAATTGAATGTCATCAATCATTAAAACATCAACAGAACGCAGCTGTTCTTTAAACGGCATGGTGTTTTTATTACGCATTGCAGAAACAAAACGGTACATGAATTTCTCAGCAGAAAGATAAGCAACAGTACGATTCGGGCTTTTTTCTTTTATATGCAAAGCAATCGCATGCATAAGGTGAGTTTTACCAAGTCCTACGCCTGAATACAGATAAAGAGGATTAAAAGAAATCGTATCCTGCTCTGCTATTTTACATGCAGCTGCATAAGCAAATTCGTTAGGCTTGCCTACAACAAAATTATCAAATGTAAAACGCTTGTCTAATATTGATGATATAGAGTTGTGTTTGTTTTCTGCCTGATAAGAGCTTGCATTAAAAGTTTCAGCAATAGGTTTTGCTGTATCTGGTTTATTGGGATTTGCTGGCTGTTTTTTTATTATTTTGTTTTTAGAAGAGTGTAATTTAACAGCAAAATTAACAGAGTGAATTTCAGGGTTAATGGTGTTCCATAATGAGAGAATCGTATCGACATAGTTTGCTAAAATCCATTCACGCAAGAATCGTGTAGGAACGCACAAGCGAACTTCTCCGCTATAAATACCGTCAAGAGACATTTGTTCAAACCAGCTTTTAAAGACATCATCGCCTATTTCAGAACGAAGAAGAACGCAAACTTGTTCCCATTGTTCAATAGCTGTTTTTTTGTCATCTCTAGACGTCATTTGGCACTCCAAAAGTCAAGCAAAGCTTGGGATTGTTTTATTTTATTATCGCTTATAAAAGACTGTCGTTCAAAGCACAGCCTGTGGGAAAAGAAGAATTAATAAAATATTTACTAACTCTGTTTATGCTATTCTTGTGCAGGTGTTTGTTCCCAAAAACGAAATGAGATACTAAAAGGCTGTATAAATAAAAACAAGGGGGCAAACTAATAACAAAAAAATTAAAAAACTTGACTCTTTTAATCAAAATTAAGCATTGCGAGTCGATATAAAAATGAAGGTTATGAAGTATAAACTTTGAATCCTTATTCCCCAACTTCGTCATTATGAGGGCTTTTACAAAGCCTGTGAGAATCTCATTTGAAACAACAAAGAATAAAAGAGAGATTGCCACGTCGCTAACGCTCCTCACAATTGTAGATGTTAATCAATACGATGACAGGAATGTATTTTTTATTTTTGATGATTTATCTTCAAAAAAGAATGCAAATCAGGAGTTATCGATGAATATGATTCGGAAAAGCGAAGACGGAACGCTTGCAAGAAATAACGTTAAACTTATGCTTCGTTTGAT
>DAOWDM010000024.1 GCA_030639035.1 Alphaproteobacteria bacterium | reverse complement strand
GAAAAATATGGCGAGTTTGCAATTCGTATAAGCGAGACTCTTGATTTTATGGAAGCTTGCGGAGTCACACCAGAAACAGTGCCACAAATAAGAGGAGCTTCATTCCATACTTCTCATGAAGCCTTGCTTCTTCCTTACGAGCAGGCTCTTACTCGTGTAGATTCTCTTACTGGGAAATATTATGACTGTTCGGCTCATATGCTGTGGATAGGGGATAGGACTAGGCAGGTTGACGGTGCTCATGTCGATTTTTTACGTGGTGTAGATAATCCTTTGGGAATAAAAATCGGTTCTACGGTCGATATTGATGAATTGCTACAGGTATGCGAAATACTTAATCCTGAAAATGAAGCAGGAAGAATAACTTTAATTACTCGAATGGGCGACAAGCTGACAGAACGGCTGCCAAAAATAATCCGTGCTGTAGAAAATGCAGGTTTAAAGATTTTATGGGCTTGTGATCCTATGCATGCTAATACTATCAAGACTTCAAATGGATACAAAACTCGTTCGTTTAATAAAATTTTAAATGAGGTAAAAGATTTTTTTGCAGTGCATAAAAGCGAGGGAACTTACGCAGGCGGCGTTCATTTTGAAATGACAGGTCAAGATGTAACAGAATGCACTGGCGGTACGTATGATGTTCTAGAAGAAAATCTTTCCGAGCGTTATCATACATATTGTGATCCTCGTCTTAATGCTGCCCAGTCTTTAGAGCTGGCTTTTCTAATTGCTAGAATGCTTAAAGAAGAGCGTTCTGATATAATTTCTTAAAAAACAACAAGTAGAATTAGTTATGATAAAAAACGAAAACAATGAAAATCTTGTTCTGGCTTTAGCTCAGTTTAATCCTGCCGTAGGTGATGTTGAAAAAAATGCTAACCATATAAGAAAAATTCGAGCAGAAGCAATTGAATCGAATGATGATACTCCTGATATTATTGTTTTTTCAGAGTTGTGCATATGCGGTTATTCTCCAGAAGACCTTGTTTTCCGCAAGTCTTTTCTTTCTTTGATTGATAAAGAAGTAAAAAAGCTTGCCGAAGAAACTGCTGATGGCGGTCCTGCTCTGCTAATAGGAGCTCCTGTACTAGATGATGGAAATTGTTATAACTCAGCTCTGCTTCTTGATAATGGAAAAGTTGAAAACGTGATTTATAAGCATCATCTGCCGAATTATGGAGTTTTTGATGAAATAAGGTTGTTTAAACAAGGACCTTTGCCAGAACCTGTAGATTTCAGAGGGTTCAAGCTTGGAATAATGGTGTGTAGAGATATTTGGGAAAAAGATGTTCCTGAATACTTGAAGAAGCAGGGAGCGGAGCTATTCGTTGTATTAAATGCTTCTCCATATGAGCAGGAAAAGATAGTTACACGAGTGCAGACTGTCTGTGATAATATCAGAGAAACAGCAATTCCTTTGGTTTATGTAAATATGATAGGAGGTCAGGACGAGCTTGTATTTGATGGGGCTTCTTTTGTTCTTGACCACAACGCTTCATTAAAAATTCATCTTCCTCAATGGAAAGAAACAGTTCAAAACACTATTTGGAAACGCAATGAGTATGGGATTCTTGGCTGTCGTGATATTCAAATAAGCAAAATGCAGAATGTAAACGAAAGCGTATATCATGCGATGATGTTCGGTTTGCGTGATTATGTGAATAAAAACGGCTTCCCAGGTGTAATTATCGGTCTTTCAGGTGGTGTTGACAGTGCCCTTACTGCAGCAGTTGCAGTTGATGCTTTAGGAGCAGATAGAGTCCGCTGTGTAATGATGCCTTCACCTTATACATCAAAAGAAAGCCTTGAAGATGCAAAAGCTGGAGCAGAGATGCTTGGCGTTCAGCTTGATAATATATCAATAGTTCCTGCAATGAATGCTTTTGATGGAATGTTAGAAGATGTATTCGCAGGAAAAGAAAAAGATGTAACAGAAGAAAATATCCAAGCTCGTGCCAGAGGAATAATTCTTATGGCTATGTCTAACAAGCTTGGCTACATGGTGCTTTCAACTGGTAACAAGTCAGAAATGAGTGTTGGCTATGCAACGTTATACGGTGATATGTGCGGAGGTTTCTCGGTATTAAAAGACGTATACAAAACCATGGTTTTTGATATATGCAAATGGCGTAATGAAAACAAGCCAGAAGAAGCTTTAGGTTCTGAAGGACTGGTTATTCCTGATAATGTTATTACAAAACCACCATCTGCCGAGCTTAGACCTGATCAGAAAGATGAAGACAGTCTTCCTTCATATGAAGTGCTTGATGATATTCTAAAATGCTTTATCGAAGAAGAGCTAGGGATTCAGGATACTATTGCAAAAGGTCATGATGAGAAAGTTGCGAAAAAGATATGGAAACTTCTTCATCAAGCTGAATATAAACGCCGACAAGCTCCTTTGGGTGTGAAAATAACAAAGCTGTCATTCGGCAGGGATAGGCGATATCCAATAACCAATGCTTATGAGGGAACGTCATGACAGTAACTGTTCGTTTTGCTCCAAGCCCTACAGGATTACTGCATATAGGAAATGTCCGCACAGCTTTGCTGAACTGGCTTTATGCAAAATCCAAAGGCGGAAAGTTTATACTCAGACTTGATGATACAGATAAAGAGCGTTCAAAAGAAGAATATGCTGATGCAATAAAACAAGACCTTGAGTGGCTTGGATTAAAATGGGACAGTGTTGAACGCCAGTCCGACAGGCTGGAACGTTATTCTGAAGTTGTTGAAAAACTGAAAGCAGATGGTAGATTGTATGCTTGTTATGAAACTCCAGAAGAATTGGAATTCAAACGCCGTCGTCAAAGAGCTAGAGGAAAACCTCCAGTATATGACAGGGCATGCTTAACTCT
>DAOWDM010000216.1 GCA_030639035.1 Alphaproteobacteria bacterium | reverse complement strand
GTTAAATCTGACAGAAGATAACATCCTATTTTATCATTCCACCATGATAGCTGTTGAGATTGGTCTCTTATCATGCTTTGTGATTTTGTTGGCAACACGGTTTCTTTGTATCTTTTAATCAAGTCAGAAAGAGTATGTTTTTTAGCTTCTGCTGTTTTAAAGTGCCGACCTTCTCTGATAGATGCTTCTGTTGCTTGCTCCCATTTTCTTGCATCTGTAAGACGCTTAAATGTTGCACTTTGCGTTGGTTTACCTTTAAGTCTAATTCTAACACGGAAAGAAATAGAA
This sequence comes from Alphaproteobacteria bacterium, assembly GCA_030639035.1. GTDB lineage: Bacteria > Pseudomonadota > Alphaproteobacteria > DAOWDM01 > DAOWDM01 > DAOWDM01. The sequence continues at coordinate 2,861 of DAOWDM010000216.1, read as the reverse complement.
CCATCTTTTTTCGTTCTTTTTTCAATCATAATAATTTTACCTATCTGAGTTGCTTATAGCAAAGTACAGCAAAAGGCAGAAAACAACAACGCCTGATTAGGTGTCAGCAAGAATGGAAGAAATAACTCTTGTTTTTCAATCAACTAAAGAATGCATTTTTTTAATGGGACATTATTGGGACAGTCATGGGACATTAATGGGACAATTAAGGGTGTGGGAAGTATATTTTTTTGCAATAAAATTATTGAGAATGATAAAAGAATGAAGAGTCGTAGAATCAAAGAATATTAAGACTTAATTGTTGTGGTTTCTTGTTTCTTAGTGTCCCACCAGTGTCCCACGGGCTAATTTCCAAACACCGCCCAATAAAAAACCCCAGTAAAAACTGAGGTATTTCAATGGTTTAAGTGGTGCCGACTAGAGGACTTGAACCCCCAACCCCCTGATTACAAATCAGCTAACTAGACGTTTCTTTGTATTGCTATTTGTTACTAGAAATAGCTACAACCTGCCATAAACAGCCTGTTTCTGCCCTTTTCTGGTTGTAGTGATTTTCCACTGATTTCTATCAAATCCCACTTTCGGTGGTTGCCATGTGGTTGCTATGTGGTTGCCAGAATTGTTTCTTTGTTATATCATAAAAGCTGGCAACCACCACTTATGGAATAATATTATGCCTAAGCTCACAAAGAGTCTTATTGAAAAATTTGAACTACCAGAAAAACGCGCTCATATCTGGGATAATCAGATAAAAGGATTTGGCGTTAGAATATCTACCAAAGGAAAAAAGACATATATTCTCAAATACCGTGTTGGCGGAGGAAGATCTGGTCGTCAAAGGTTTTTTACGATCGGCTCTCATGGAACAGTAACCTGCGAACAGGCAAGAGAAAGGGCTTCAAAACTGCTTACTGATGTAGCAGATGGTAAAGACCCTCAATCTGACAAAGAAAAGCATCGCAACGCAGCAACAATGAATGAGCTATGGGAACGGTATTGTGAAGAACATCTTCCAAAGAAAAAACCAAAATCACAGGAAGAAGACATTAGAAATTGGAAAAACGCCATTAAGCCTGTTATTGGCAGAAATAAGATAGAAGACATTACAAGACAAGATATTGAAAAAATACACAGGAATTACATCGACAGACCATATCAAGGAAATCGTGTTTATTCCCTGCTTTCAAAATTAATGAATCTAGCGGAATTTTGGGGATACAGAGAAGATTTTTCCAACCCATGCAGACATATACAAAAATATAAAGAAGAAAGCCGTGAAAGATATTTAAGTGAGAATGAGCTAGAACGTCTTGGAAATGTTCTTAAAAGTTTTCAGACATTGCATAAGATGAACCTGTATATTGTTGGTGCTATACGGCTCTTGCTTCTTACAGGAGCCAGAGTAAACGAGATAATTACAGCAAAATGGGAATGGGTTGATTTTGATCGACGAGTTATCAATCTCCCTGACAGTAAAACTGGTAAAAAGGCTCTTTTCTTAAGCAATACCGCCGTTGATATTCTGAAAGACCTAAGAGAAATTCCTGAAAAAGAAGATAACCCATATATTATTAGAGGAAGAAAACCAAACTCGCATTTAGCCTGCATTTCTAAAGCATGGCAAAGAATACGAAAAGAAGCCGACATCGAAGACGTAAGGCTACACGACCTCCGCCATACAGCCGCTAGCATAGCCGTAGGACAAGGAACAAACCTGCCAATAATCGGACGCTTGCTAGGTCATTCCCAAGCCAGCACCACACAACGCTATGCTCACGTAGACATAGACCCTGCCCTAACCGCCGCCAATAAAATCGGCAAAGTAGTTTCAGGAGCATTAGGAATTGCTGAGCAGTGAGCATTAGAAGAAAAGTTGAGTTCGTGAATATTCTTTAAGCTCGTCCCAAAGGGCTAATAGATTGCATTCATCATATAAAACCCAATCTATAAAATCGTGCCATATTTTAGGGGAATTGTTTAGAGAATATCCATCATTGAGTTCATCTAAATTTGCCATAAAAAGTCCACTTAGATAATACTCTAATGCTTCAGGAGTTTTGATATTTGCGTGCTTGATACGGTTGAAAAGATTATTATATAGCTTGTTTTTGATAATTGCATATCTTTTATTAAGACCATAAAATTCTAAAAGATCGAAAGCCTTAGAACCTTTCTTGATTTTTATAGGAGAACCTTCAAAAGATGAAAAATTCAATTCTATATTTTCCCATAATTTGAATGGTTGACTAAGCGTTATATTTAGTTCTTTGAGAGCTGTATAAAAATCAATTTTGTTGTTAAAAAATGAATCTATTTTTTCTCCTTGATTGCATTCTTTACAAGCAGGAGCAAAATTATTAATACATAAAGCAAATTGTGGGTATATACTTTTTGGAAATATATGCTCTATATCAGCATGTATATATTTATTTCCTTTCTTATCTTCTGTTTCTTCTAGTATTTGCCCACAGAAAGAACATCTAGGCTGTAAATTATTAAAATAATTATAGCAAAAACATCTTCTTATCGTTTGATTCTTTACTTGCTTTTCAAATTCTGCATCAGCTTTCAAGTGCTTGTATGCTTTAACTAATTTATCTTTGATTATAAAATATGCTTTATCAGTGTCAGACAAATCCTTGTTGCTTATCAGGCTATTATAATTTTCACCAGACTTTACTTCGCTTAATTTTTGATGTGGATAATTAAATTCAATTTTTTTATTATGATTGAGGAAGTTCTTATTATCATCTCTAAGCCTTTTATTAATTTCCGTAATATTTACCTTTAAGCCATTGTCTTTAATTGTATTATCTGATGATTTAATAACAGAATCGAGCCTTCTTTTAAGACGATCGTTT
>DAOWDM010000136.1 GCA_030639035.1 Alphaproteobacteria bacterium | reverse complement strand
CCTTGCACATAAAAAGGCACAAGCAATGGCATTGATCGTACTTAGCCCTAATGATGGATATTTTTTAGTTAATTTGCCACAAGACATGCCAGGACAATATGTGCATCAAGGTGATATTCCTAAAGACCTGATTTTTGGCAATGTTATTGCCGTTGATTCAGAAACAATGGGTTTGAACTTATCTCGTGATAGACTTTGCGTTATGCAGATTTCTGGCGGAGACAACACTTGTCATATTGTTAAATTTAACGACAATTATGACGCTCCTAATCTGAAAAAACTCTTTTCAAGAAAAGATATGACTACACTCTTTCATTTTGGAAGATTTGATATTGCTATTATTATGAAGTATTTGGAAGTTAGACCTGCCAAGGTTTACTGCACAAAAATAGCATCTCAGCTAACTCGTACAAATACTGATAAGCACAGTTTGAAAATTATTTGCCGTCTTTTGCTTGGAATAGACTTATCCAAAGAACAGCAGACATCAGACTGGGCTACAGAAAAATTATCAGAAGACCAGCTGAAATATGCTGCCAATGACGTTTTATATCTTCATGCTTTGAAAGAAAAACTTGATGCTTTGCTTGAAAGAGAAGGCAGGACTCACCTTGCTAAAGCATGTTTTAAGTTTTTACCTGACCGTGCAGCTCTTGACCTTGCTGGCTGGCAGGATATGGATATATTCGCACACAGACCATAACAACATATTGAATCTGGATAAAAATTGTGACTAGCAAAGGTATTGAATCTGCACGCAAAGTTTTAAAAATTGAAGCTAATGCTTTAAATTCTTTGGCAAACTCTCTTGGAGAGAACTTTTCAAAGGCTATTGATTTGCTTGTTTCTGTTAAAGGGCGAGTAATAGTAACAGGAATGGGGAAAAGCGGACTTATCGGCAGAAAAATAGCTGCAACGTTTGCTTCTACTGGAACTCCTGCTTTTTATGTCCACCCAGCTGAGGCAAGCCATGGAGATTTAGGGATAATAACTTCTGAAGATGTTGTTATTGCTATTTCAAACTCAGGTGAGACGCCAGAGCTAGGTGATATATTAGAGTATTCTCATCGTTTTGATATTCCTTTGATAGCAATTGCAGGACGAGGAAACAGCACTATGGAAAAAAGGTCAACTGTGGCTTTAGTTTTGCCTATAGAGCCTGAAGCATGCCCTCTTGGACTAGCACCGACTACTTCAACTACAATGATGCTTGCTCTTGGTGATTGTCTTGCTGTTGCTTTGCTTGAACGCAAAGGCTTTACTATAGATGATTTCCGCAAATGCCACCCAGGAGGAAAACTTGGCAATAAACTGATGAAAGTATCAGATTTAATGCACAGTGGTGATAAAGTACCTCTCGCAGATGAAGCTTCTTTGATGAGCGAAGTTATCATCACCATGACAGGTAAAAGTTTTGGCTGTATAGGAATTACAGGCAAAGACGGCAAGCTTAAAGGCATTGTTACAGATGGCGATTTGCGTCGCAATATGGTTTCTGAGATTATGAACATGACGGCTAGTCAGGTAATGACAGCTTCTCCAAAAACAATATCTTCTGATTCTTTGGTAGCAGAAGCTTTAAGAATTATGAATGAAACTAAAATTACATCTCTTTTTGTTGCTAAAGATGATGTTCCTGTAGGAATCCTGCATATACATGATTGTCTTCGTGCAGGTGTTTTCTAAAAATATGGGATTTTTAAAAGAAAATTCAGTCACTCGTTACAGTCGCTTTGTAGTTTTGATGAAAATTGTTTTGCCTAGTATGGCTGCTTTGCTGCTTGGACTTATTCTTATCTGGCCACGGATAACAGAGCAAAAAGACGGGTTTAAAGCTGATTTTTCTCAGCCTAAAACAAAACAGGCTGAAAATCTGTATATGGTAAATGCTAAATACTATTCAACAGATAAAAACAACCAGCCGTTTTCCTTAACTGCTGATTCTGCAACAGAAACAGTTGCAGGAACTCATATAGTAAAGCTTGTTAAGCCGAATGCCGACATTATGTTAAATACAGGTGCATGGGTTGCAGCTACTGCAAAAACAGGATTTTATGACAAAAAAAAAGATACGCTTGATTTAACAGGAACAGTTAGCATTTTCCATGACAGCGGTTATAATTTACAAACAGAAAATGTAAGTATTGATTTGAAAAACAAGACGGCTATTGGAATGAATCCTGTACAAGCTAGTGGAGCTTTTGGCTCTATTTCATCGACAGGAATAACTGTTTTAGATAGTGGGAAAAGAATTGTTTTTACAGGCAAGGCAAAAATTATTCTGTACTTTGGAGAAATGGACTGATTGAGATGAAAACTTTAGCATTTTTAATTATAGGTTTGTTGGCAATATCTTCAACAGCATTTGCACAAAACCTTGGTTTTACTGAGCATAAAGGTAAAGACCCTATCGAAATCACAGCCGAGGACGGTGTCGAGTGGAATCAGGAAAAGCAAGTTCTGACAGCACAAGGCGATGCTGTTGCAAAAAGAGGCAAAATGACTTTGAAAGCCGACACTTTAAGTGCTTGGTACAGAAAAGATAAAGACGGAGATACTAAAATTTATCTGCTTCAGGCAAAAGGCAATATCCGCATTATATCACCCGATAAAATCATAACAGGCAAGACGGCAGATTATGATGTAGACAAGGCTTTGGTAACCATAAAAGGCAGTCCTGCAAAGCTAAAAACTACAACTGAAGAAATAACAGCCTATGGAAGCCTTGAATACTGGCAGGAAAAACACTTGGCAGTTGCTCGTAAAAAAGCAATGGTAAAACGTGAAGGTCAAAGATTAAAAGCAGACGTTTTAAACGCATTCCTAAAACAGAAAAAAGGTAAAGGTCTTGAACTTGAAAAACTTGAAGCGTTGGGAAATGTAGAAGTAAAAACAAAAAAAGAGCTAATCACAGGTTCTAAAGGAAACTATAACCCAGCAAGCGGAATTATCACGCTTTCAGGGTCAGTAACACTAACTCAAGAAGCAAACACTTTAAGCGGAGCATACGCCGAAATAAACATCAAAACAGGAATAAGCAAACTATTCGCCTCCCCAAAAGACTCCAAGAAAAAAGGTCGAGTAAAAGGCATTTTCAAACCAAAAGAAAAAACTAATTAATGGCATTAAAATTCATAGATTTATTTGCAGGAATAGGCGGTTTTCATTTAGCTTTTCATTCTTTGGGTGCAACCTGTGTTTTTGCGTCTGAAAAAGATGAGCCTGCAAGAAAAACCTATACGCATAATTTTGAAAGAATATCGCCGAATCTTTTTAAATCCAATCAATACAATAACGATATACTAAGCATTAATCCTAAAAATATTCCTGATTTTGATATTTTATGTGCAGGTTTTCCATGCCAGCCCTTCAGCCAAGCAGGGCATAAAAGAGGCTTTTCTGAAAGCAAAGATAATAGAGGAAATATGTTTTTCAACATATGCGATATTATTAAAGAAAAACGCCCAAAAGCTATATTTCTTGAAAACGTACGGCACATACTCAAGCATGATAATGAAAGAACGTTTAGCACAATTAAAAATACAATAGAAAACGAGCTTGGCTATGACTTTTATTATAAGGTAGTCAAAGCCTCTGATTACGGACTCCCTCAGCATAGAGCAAGGGTGTATATGATAGGGTTTGATAAAAACTTAAATCTGCTAAATAATTTCCAGTTTCCTCCTAAAAAAGAACTAAAATATACAATGTCAGATGTTTTCTCTGGCGATTGCCCAAAAGACATAGGGTTTACTTTGCGTGTAGGAGGCAGAGGGTCAAAAATTAACGACCGTAGAAACTGGGAATTCTACTATGTTGACGGCAAAGTAAAAAGAATAGGAGTTTCTGAAGCAAAGAAAATACAAGGATTTCCAGATGACTTTCATTTCCCAGTATCTGAAACGCAGGCAATGAAACAGCTAGGAAACAGCGTTGCTGTTGATGCCGTGCATGAAGTAGCAAAAAACATAATTAAACACCTAAAAAATCAAAGCCAACCAAATGTTACATTGTCAATTGATGAAAACTACCAATTTAATTTCAACTATGCAGAGAAGAAATATGCAAACGTTTAACAAAGGCGAATGGTCAGAATCTTACTGCATATTACGCGTGATTTCAGAAAAGAAACTTAATTTGTGCAACGCTGATTTAAGTCTTAACGGTGAAGTTGTTAATGTACTAGGCGGAAAGATTTCTGATGGCATTGATTATGTAATTGATGGAAACAATATAAGATTTTCAACAACAAACGGAGATAAAGAGTTCTCTCTCAAGTTCATAGAATCTCTAGCTGAAAATAGTTTTAAAGCTATTAAGTCAGCAACAAAAAGAACTTTTCCTATCCCAGAAATAGAAAACTTTTTCCTAGAAATTGGGAATAAATCTATTAAAGCAAAATCTTCAAATAAAATTGATGTTTTATTCTCTGTTTTTGACGATACAACAAGCTCACAGGAAAAGCTTGGTTTTAGTATTAAGTCTTTTGTTGCAGGAAGTCCAACTCTTATAAATGCAAGTAAAGCAACAAATTTTACATATAATATAAATCTTCAAAACGTAGAAAATAAATACAAAGAACTTAAAGCTAAACGTTTAGTGAATGAGCTTTGCAACAATGAAATAGACATTGTCTTTGATAAAATGGACGGCTCTGTTTATAAAAAGAATTTGATGAGAATTGATTTAAAAATGCCTGAAATAATTTCAGAAGTTTTAAAAATATATTTTTCATCAAGAATAAAATCTATTCGAGATATAATTCTCAAATTACAGGATATAAATCCGTTAAAGCTTGATGACGTGTCTTTATACGAATATAAGATTGCTGATTTTCTATTTTATTCTGCTGTTGGAATGTTTCCAAATACAGAATGGGAAGGCATTCAAGATGTTGACGGAGGCTGCTTAATCGTCAAAGATACAGGACAAATCGGCACTTTTTATATATTTAGAAAAAAGTTCCTAAAATTTTTCAAAGAATATCTAGTTAATAAATGTTTTTTAGATACGGCAAGTACAACAAGACATGGTTTTGCTCGCTTATATGAAGAAAACTCAATAATTAAATTAAAGCTAAATCTACAGATTAGGATTGAAAAATAACATTATACGAATTAAGGCTTTATAAATATATTTAGTGTCTAATTTATAATACGGCTACTAGATTAAGGGGCATTTTTATGACTACTGATAAAAAAAATAATGAAAAAGAAACGGTTGCTCCTCGTCTGATTGTAGATAATGCAGGGCTTGAAGTTAAGAATCTTGGAAAACATTTCAAGAAGCGTCCTGTGTTGCGTGATATTTCTCTTTCCGTTAAACGAGGTGAAGCTGTAGGTCTTCTTGGTCCTAACGGTGCAGGCAAAACAACTACTTTTTACTGTATTACTGGATTGATTGCTCCTAATCACGGGGAAATATTTATAGATGGTCAGAATGTAACAAGCCTGCCTATGTACAGGCGTGCCCGTATGGGAGTTGGCTATCTTCCTCAAGAAGCTTCTATTTTCCGTAGTCTTTCTGTTGAAAAAAACATTCGAGCCGTTCTTGAAGTTGTAGAAAAAGACTGGGACAAACGTGAAGCAATTTTAGAATCTCTACTTGCTGAGTTTTCTATAACTCATTTAAGAAGAACCCCTGCACTTGCTCTTTCAGGCGGTGAAAGAAGGCGTGTAGAAATAGCTAGAGCTTTAGCTACTCAGCCAAATTACATTCTTCTTGATGAGCCTCTTGCTGGTATCGACCCTATAGCTGTTAATGATATTCGTGATTTAGTGTCGCACTTAAAACATCGTGGTCTTGGCGTTCTTATTACTGATCATAACGTTAGGGAAACGCTGGAAATCGTTGACCGTGCCTATATTATCCATGATGGAAAAGTTATGATGGAAGGCAAGCCGTCAGAAATAGTTTCCCATGAAGGCGTAAAACGAGTTTATCTTGGTGAACGCTTCAGTCTGTAATATAATAAGAGCATGTCTCTTGGTCCTACATTAGAATTACGACAAAGCCAGTCTCTGGTTATGACGCCGCAGTTACAGCAGGCGATAAAACTTCTGCAACTTTCAAATATAGAGCTGTCCGCATACATCGAGCAAGAGCTAGAACGCAACCCTCTGTTGGAAAGAGAGTCTGAAAACTTTTCTTCAGAAGAATCTGAAAAACCTGAATACGGCGATGGACATGAGGACGCTCCAAAACTGTTTGATGAAATATCTGGGCAGGAAGAGTCTAATCTTGATTTAGACTATGACAATACATTTACAAATAACTGTTCTTCAGAAACTCCGCAGGAATATTCAGGCGAGTTTGCAGATGATTACTCTGGTTCTGCCACTGCTAATACAGCCGATTCAGCTACAAGCAGTTCGGATTTCAGTCTTGGAGCGTGGAAAACTAACAACGGCTCAACAAATTTTTCAAATTCAGCCCCGAATCTGGAACAAACTGTTTCAAGTGAAGTCTCTCTGCGTGATTTTCTAACTAATCAGCTGAATATTGAAGTTTCAGGTCAAATGAACCGTATTATCGGCGTATATATTATAGATTCGCTTGATGAAACAGGCTATTTAAGAACAAATGCTGAGGAAATAGCAGAATCCCTTAACTGTGATGTTGAGCGAGTCAAAAACGTACTAGACAAACTAAAAGATTTTGAACCGTCAGGGATTTTTGCAGAATCTCTTGAAGAATGCCTTACAAAACAGCTAAAAGACAAAAACCGTTTTGACCCGATTATAGAAAAGCTTTTAAATAATCTTGAACTGCTTGCAAAACGTGATTTTCGCAAGTTAATGGAGCTGTGTCAGTCCGACAGTGAAGAACTGGCTGAAATGATTAACGAAATCAAAGCGTTAGACCCAAAACCTGCTCTGACTTTTGAGCATGTTGTTTCTCAGCCTATAACTCCAGACGTTTTAATGCGTAAGGGGAAAAATGGGGAATGGGTGGTAGAATTAAATAACGAGACTCTGCCTTATGTTTTGATAAACAATACTTATTATACAACAATAAAAAAGACTGCAAAAACCAAAGAAACAAAAACTTTTATCAACAAGCAGTTTCAATCTGCAAACTGGCTGGTAAAAGCTATGCACCAAAGAGCAACCACTATTTTAAAGGTTGCAACAGAAATAGTGAAACTACAGGACAATTTTTTTTCAAAAGGCATCGAATATTTAAAACCGCTGGCGTTGCATGACATTGCAGATATAATTGATATGCACGAAAGCACTGTTAGCCGAGTAACTTCAAATAAATATATCGCAACTCCACGTGGAATTTTCGAGCTTAAATATTTCTTTACTCAAGCAATAGCGGGGGCTTTCGGCACAGGAACTCATTCTGCGGAAGCTGTCCGACATAAAATAAAAGCATTTATTGAAAAAGAAACAGTTAAAAAAGTTCTCTCAGATGATAGAATAGTAAGTATGCTAGAGGAAGAGGGCGTCATCATTGCTCGTAGAACTGTCGCAAAGTACAGGGAAGCAATGAAAATACCGTCATCTGTTCAGCGTCGGAGAGAAAAAAAGAATCAGCTCAAAGATATGTAAAGCTGATATAATGAGGGAGTAACTCTAAAAACTATTGACTTAACAACCATAGGGAATTATTTTCCATTTTTACTTTTTTTAGTATTAAGTCTACTGTGTTTAGTGGTACTCATTATTTACGAACTCAAGTG
>DAOWDM010000160.1 GCA_030639035.1 Alphaproteobacteria bacterium | reverse complement strand
TATCGTTTGATAATTTTTTTAATATAGGCTGCTCCGCCCTTTTGAGTAACAGTTACTCCTTTATTAAACCCTGCTTTTTTTGAAGAAAATAAAATACACGCAAGGGATTCTGGCTGTATAGGAATTGGCTTAAAATCTGAAGCCTCTGCTATTTGAGACTCAAGAATAAACTGATGCCTGCCAAGATTAGAAGCCCACCCTGGTAATTCATCAACATCGGGCAAAATCACAACTAAAGGCAATTTACATTCGTTCAGGATATATCTTGAATCTGAAAAACAATGTTTATCAATAACAATGATTTCTGCTTCAATTTCATCAAGTATTTGCAAGTTCTGGCTGTCTTGGAAAGAAGGACTCATGGGGATATAAGCCATGCTCGACATTTGAGCACCTAAAACAGCGGCATAAGCAGTCTTTGTTCTGCTTGCAAAAACAGCACATTGCCCTGGAAAAGCTGGCTTTTTAAACCTGCTTATAGTTGCAGCAATAGAACGGGCTGAATTTTTCAGCTCTTGATAGGTTATAAAACTTCCATCAACCCAAAGAGCATTATTGGCTGGATACGCTTTAGCCGAAGATAAAAAGCCTTCAATCATTGTATTTTTATAGCCTTTTTAAACGCATCAGCCTGAAAAGGAGTATTGTCAAAATCAAAAACAGCACAACTAACCATCAGCTTTTCCTTTTAGTAATGAGTTTCTATATCAGCTTCTATTACTTTTGCAGCTTCGATAAGATTATCAACTACAAAATCTGGTTTTGTTTTTCTTTTCTTCTCTGTTTCTATGCCATTCCCAGTTCGCACAAGCACAGACTTGCATTCAAGCGGAATAGCTAAATTAACATCGCTATCTTTATCACCTATAATATAGCAATCTTTCAAAACAAAATCAAAATCCAAAGCGGCCTGTTCAGCCATTCCAGTTTCTGGTTTTCGACAATGACACTTTTCATCGGGGCTATGCGGACAGTAATATACAGCGTCAAGATGAACGCCCTGCTTTTTCAAAAGTTCTTCAAGACGGCTGTTTGCTTTTTTTACCTGCTCTTCATTGAAATAGCCACGAGCTACACCAGATTGATTAGTAACAACTATAAGCCCGAATCCAAGTCGAGACAGGTGCTTTAACCCCTCTGCTGCATAGGGCAGAAGTTCGACCTCATCTGGGTCTGATAAATAGTGCTTATCAGCTATTATAGTACCGTCTCTATCAAGCAAAATATAACGTTTCACAACATACTCACACTTTTTTTAATCTTACAGCATAGAATCCGTCAGCTCCGCCATATTCTGAGAAATTAAAAGGCAAACTGCGTAAAGAGCCGTCTTTAGCAATCATTTCAACCAGATTCGGAAATTCTTCTGCTGTTAATGGCATTCTTTCTACAGGAAGCCCTTCGGCAATTGCCTGTTTGATTATTCCCTCGCCCTCTTCTGGCTGTATTGAGCATACACAGTAAATAACAATTCCGCCTGAACCAACCATATTTACAGCAGATTTAAGAAGCTTTTTCTGAATTTTCATCAGACTTTTAACATCTTTTTCTGTTTTTATTCTAGCAACGTCAGGGTGTCGGCGAATTGTTCCTGTAGAAGAACATGGAGCATCAATAAGAACTCCATCAAAAGGAGCTGCTCCTGCTGATTTCAAAGTCCATCTAGTAGCATCAGCAGCAATTACTTTTGCTTTCATCTGAAGCCTGTCAAGATTCTGGTTAAGGCGTTTTAACCGATGAACAGAACTATCCATTGCAGATACATTTGCACCAAGAGCCGCCAACTGAGCTGTTTTTCCTCCAGGAGCAGCACATAAATCAGCTATGTTTTTGCCTTTTATATCTCCAAATAACAATACAGGCAAAGAAGCCGCTACACTTTGAACCCACCATGCTCCTTCAGAAAAACCAACTAGTTCCGTTATTTGACCGCTTGTTGATTTTAAACGCAGACTTCCGTTCGGCAGTTTTTCAGCATCAAGTTCAATCGCCCACTTTTCAAGCGATTCGGACTCTTTGACTGAAATATCAATAGGAGCTTCTTCCAAGTGCCTTTCTGCTATTTTACGGCAGTTTTCTTCTCCATATGCTTTCGACCATGATTCCCATAACCAGTCAGGAGTATTAAGCCTTGCAGCGTCCTGACTTTCCACAAGTTTATTACCCTCTCTGCCCAATCTGCGTAAAACTGCATTAATCAGCTTTTTATAAGGAGTACAGCCAACAATCGATGCCATATCAACACTGGTATTAACAGCCGCATGAGGCGGAGTTTCTAGAAAAAACATTTGTGCAATACCAAGCTGCAAAATTCCTTTTACCCTAGAAGCTTTTTCTGGCAAAGGACGGTCTATGCAGTGATTTATAAGAGCATCTATCTGCCCTAAACGTCTTAACACAGTAGCAACCAATGCACGAACAAATGCTCTGTCACGTGGTTGCATTTTTACATCTTGCTCCCAAATACGCTTATCAATTACATCTTGAAGAAAACAATCTTCTTCAAGTATGTCTTTCAGCACATTTAATGCAGCTATTCTTGAACCTATATTTTTCATTATTTTAACTGATGTTCCACTTATCAAATTATGTAAAATAGAATTATGTACAATGAAAATTAATTTTTTATAACAAAAATATTTTTTAAAATAAAAAAACAGCCTGAAATTAAGAATGTCTCCCCATAACGGTAGCCACTTATAGTTTAGCTTCTACACATCTTCTATTGATAATGTTCTTTTGTTCTTGCCATGTTCCTTTTTGTAAGGTATATTTTCCCATAACACAACGTTTAACTAGTTCGTTTAATATAAACATTATTTTTAATTGGCTTTGAAATAAAACAGTGGCAAACAAAAAAAACATTCTATTTATACCTTTATTGTTGGCTTTTGCT
>DAOWDM010000123.1 GCA_030639035.1 Alphaproteobacteria bacterium | reverse complement strand
ATAATAGCTATCTTGTCAAACTCAGTCGTCATCCTGAACTTGATTCAGGATCCATCTTCTTTTTTGACAGTAAAGTAAAAAGGTGGATTCTGAATTAAATTCAGAATGACGGTTGGGGTGTTCAGAATGACAGCGAGTTTTTTTGTCATCGAATTAGATAACATTTACAGCAATGACAGTACTAAAATGTTCTAATTATGTTAAATAGCAATAGTTTCATATAACATAGCCTTATTTAATAAAAAATTATGGTAAACGAAGTGGTTTTAATGTAAAAAGAATTTATGAGTAAAATTTTAATTTGTTTTTTTATTGTGGCAGGAATGTTTGCCGTTTGCACTGCGGCAGAGGCTGGAGGGCAACCTAAAAATAATCGCAGAAACTATCAGCCTGTTTATAGAACGAGTGCTGGTAAAATAATTTCCAAAAAAAAGGTTGCAGCAATCAAAAAAAAACGTGCAGCGATTCAAAGACAGAAAAAAGTTGATGCTTTAAAAGAAGCTTTATTAAAAAAGAAAAGAGCCAGATTTAAAAAACAGTTCGCAAAAAAACTTATAGTTGCTAGATACAAGCAGATAAGCAAAGCAAAAAAACAAAGACAATATCAACGACAAGCTTCTTATCCTCAATCTAGTCTTGGAAATGCCGTTTCTACAATAGGAAAAACTTTTCTTTCTGGTGTAGCATTTGTTGCTCCGAAACTACTGCTAGCACCATTGCTTTAGTAAAAAATCAGGCTAGTGGAAGGCAGATTGAAACAGTTGTGCCTTTTCCTAATTCACTTTCAATAGTCATAGAACCGTTATGCAGTTCTACAAGTTGTTTAGCAAGAGGAACTCCCAAGCCAGTCCCTTCAACAATAACGTTGTTTTCTTTTATTTGACCAAAAGGATTAATAGCTGTTTTTAGCCCTTCTTCAGTCATACCTATGCCAGTGTCTTTAATTGCTAAAAGAACAAAAGCCTCTTTTTTTTGAGTTGTAATAGATATAGTTTCATTTGGTGAAAACTTGATGGAATTTGACAATATATTAAATATTATTTGTTTTATTTTGGCTTTGTCTGCAACAAAAGTACAATCGACAAGTTCTGTTGTTACAGTAATATTTTCTTTTTTAAATTCTTCCTGCAAAGCATCAATAGATTTATTAATAATTGTTGAAAGATTTACATCAGATTTTGAAAGCATTTCTTTGCCAGCTTCGATTCTTGATAAATCAAGAATATTGCTGATAATGGTTAAAAGATGTTGACCGCTTTTGTGTATATGTACTGCATATTCCTTGTATTTTGATGGATTTTTTCCTAACAATTCTTCCATTATTATTTCTGAAAAGCCACATATTGCATTTAAAGGAGTTCGAAGTTCATGGCTCATATTAGCAAGGAAAGTTGATTTAGCGATGGTTGCTTTTTTGGCGGTACACATTGCTATTTTCATAGATTCTTCAGCTTTTTTTCTTTTAGCTGTTTGTTCGTTCAATTCATTTGTTATCGGTTTGATAAGTTTCTTGATGGAAAAATAAAGAAACAGCATGATTAAACAAAAAGAAATAACAGCAGCTCCTATCATTCTTTCTACAATGCTGTTGAATGTTGGTTCAATCAATTCTTTCAGCAAAAGGCTGGTAACAACAACAGATAAAACAACTGTTACAGCTACTAGAAAAGATAGTCTATATTTGAATGAATTTTTCATTTTCAAACGCTTGTGTTTATAAAAAAGAGTTTTATACTTGCTAAAAAACGGCAAAGAAGAAGTTATTTTTCTTTCTTTTCTTCTTTTTCGTCATCAGCTTCTTTGTCATCTGGATTGCCTGTCATTTTAGCAAGACGTTCATGAAGCATTTGCATGCTGCAATTGATAGTTGCGTCCCCTACTTCTTTTGGGTCTTTTTTGTTTTTAACGCTATCGTCATTTTCTTTTTTCTTTTTTCCAAAACCAAATAGACTCATAACTAAAATTCTCACTTAAACTTAATTTAATTTTGCTAACAGTATAATTAGTGAGAGCCTGTGTCTATTTTAAAATAAAATTCGCTTATAAATTTCAAAACGAGCTGTTTTTATCTTAATGCTTTAAAAACCTTGATTCTATTCTTTAGCACATGTACCAAGGAAGTATCAGTTCTGAATCAAGAAAAGGAATGAAGAAAATGCAAAAGAAAAACGCTATTATTATTGGTGCTGCTGGCAGAGATTTTCATAATTTCAATACGTATTTCAAAGAAAACAATTCTTTCAACGTAGTTGCCTTTACTGCAGCTCAGATTCCAGACATTGATGGTAGAAAATATCCAGCTGAGCTTGCTGGCAGAAAATATCCTAATGGAATTGCTATTTATACTCAGGAAAAATTAGCGGAGTTAATTGAAAAACTGGACGTTGATGTTTGTTTTTTCTCATACAGTGATGTTTCATATAAGCAAGTAATGGCTGTTTCTGCAATTGTAAATGCGGCAGGTGCTGATTTTTCTCTTCTTGGTCATAAACATACTATGATTAAAAGCACCAAGCCTCTTATAGCTGTAGGGGCTGTACGTACTGGCTGCGGCAAAAGCCAAACTTCAAGAAGAGTCGTTGAGATTCTTATGGAAAAAGGCTTAAAAGTCGTAGCTATTCGCCACCCGATGCCTTATGGCGACTTGATTGCTCAGAAAGTACAGCGTTTTGCTAAACTTGAAGACCTTAAAAAACACAACTGCACTATTGAGCAAATGTAAGAATATGAGCCTCATATTGTACGTGGAAATGTTGTTTATGCAGGCGTTGACTATGAAGCAATCATAAGAGAAGCTGAAAAAGAAGCTGATGTAATTCTATGGGACGGTGGAAATAATGACTTTCCGTTTTATAAACCTGACCTTATGATTACTGTAGCAGACCCTCACAGAGCTGGACACGAGCTTAATTTTTACCCAGGTGAGACAACTTTGAGACTTGCAGACGTTGTAGTCATCAATAAAATGGATAGTGCTTCTCCTGAAGGAATCCAAACTGTTCGAGAAAACATAGATAAAGTAAACCCTGATGCAATTGTAGTCGATGGAGTTTCTCCTTTGTCAATCGACAAACCTGAGCTGGTAAAAGGCAAGCGTGTTCTTGTTGTTGAAGACGGACCTACACTTACTCATGGTCATATGAAAATAGGAGCTGGTGTTATTGCAGCTAGAAAATGCGGTGCAGCAGAGCTTGTTAATCCTCGTCCATATGCTGTAGGCAGGCTTAAAGAAACATTTGAAATTTATCCTGAAATTGGTTCTCTGCTTCCAGCTATGGGCTATGGTGAAGAACAAATACGAGACTTGGAAACAACAATTAACAACACAGATTGTGATGCAGTAGTTATTGCTACTCCGATTGACCTAAATAGAATCGTTAAAATCAACAAGCCTACTGTTAAAGTTGACTATGAACTCCAAGAAATCGGTAGCCCTACTTTAAGTGAAATTGTTGATGATTTTGTAAAAAAACACGACCTAGGTAAATAAAGAATATTTCTACTGCTTTCTAACAACAGCAAGCAGTCCATATACTTTTTTATCGTATTCGCTGCGAAGTTCGATGTTTGTGTCTAGCTGTTCTATGGTTAAACCGCTGTCTTCAATTATGGAAGTCAAATAGCTTTGAGAGTGCGTGTAGCGTCCTGAGGTGGTTAGGTTGAATCCTTTTTCGCAAATGTCTTTTTCCTGCTCCAAAGTAAGGGCTATTGCTCCATTAGGACGCAAAGCGTTTTTCATGTCAAAAAAGGCTTCTTTAAGCTCGCCAAAATAACAAAACACATCTGCTGCAACTATTAAATCATAACTGTTTTTATGTTCTTTTAGAAAAGATGTAATTTCACATTCTTTAAGCTCATCATAAGCTGATGTTTCTTTTGCTTTTTTCAGCATATCCCCAGATAAATCTATTCCAGTCAGTTTTTTTGCCAGAGGTTTAAGATAGACAGCACAGCCTCCTGTGCCACAGCCTGCATCAAGAATATTTAATTTTTTCCCATCTGATTTAAGGCATTTACCAAGTGCATCAGCAATCTGTTTTGGAGCAGCATAGTCCAGCTTTTTCAAAACCTCATCAAAAGAAGAAGCAAAATCATTAAATGTATCACGTACATATTCATCATTCGCACGACCTGATACATTTTCATTCATAATCAAAGGAACAATATGTTTAACGAAAGGATTGTCAGGAAAGTTTTTCCGCCATCTGCAAGCAAGGTTCTTTGCCTTATCAATCTCACCCTTTTTATAAAAAACCATGGATAAACAATAGTTTGACCATACATAATTAGGGTCAATATCTAATACCATTTTATTTAACTTTATAGCTT
>DAOWDM010000185.1 GCA_030639035.1 Alphaproteobacteria bacterium | reverse complement strand
TTTCAAGTTCTTCTGGATTTAAACTGTCTTTAATTTCCCCCCATTCATCAAATGCTTTTTCATTTTCAATGGAAGCAAGGTCTGCTTTTTCTGGAGCTTTTTCTACAACAGCAGGAATGTCGGGATTTTCAGAACTTGTTTCTTCGAGCGTTTGTGATGAAGGCATATAAATAAAGCCTTTTTGCCCAGCAAACAACGCTACAATCCAATCTGTACTTTCAACCCTACCTATGGCAGTAAAGCTATTATCTTTATAAATTTGCCCGATTTTTTTTGAGTTGTCAGATGGTTCGGTATAAATATAAACATCATTATCTGCTTTATAGATTTCTTCTATGCTTAAAATTTCAAACTCTTTTGAAGAGTCTTCAGCACAAAGAATTGACGGTTGAGCCAGCATCATAAAAACGACAAACATTATTTTCAGAAAATTAAAGAATGTATTTTTCATTATGTTTAGTTTCCCCAAAGCACTTTAAATTACAACTGATATTAGTTTTTAATAGTTCCATATTGCATCAGTCAATCAGATTATAAATAATTCTGCAAGGTTTTCATTTGCAAAGAAATTAAAGATATCATTAAGAGAATTTATTGCTGTATAATTATGTGCAATATAAATTATAGGTATAAGAAATTATGAGCGACAAAGAGAATGTAGATAATCCTGATGAAAGCACTGAATCTGGCGTTGCAACAAAATCGCACACAAAGACTAAAAAACCTTCAATGTATAAAGTTCTTTTGCTTAATGACGATTATACGCCAATGGATTTTGTCGTTCATGTCTTAAAAAGGTTTTTCAACAAAGATCAGGTAGAAGCAGAAAAAATAACCATGAATGTTCACAATCAAGGGGTTGGTCTTTGCGGTATTTATACTTATGAAGTCGCTGAAACTAAAACAACCCATGTAATGGACTTGTCCAGACGCAGCCAGCACCCATTACAATGCAAAGTGGAGAAAGAATAATATGTTGACAGACAATATGGAACATTCTCTTCACCGTGCTTTGGTTCTAGCAGAATCTTTCAATCATGAAATTGTTACGCTTGAGCATCTTCTGCTGGCTTTGACTGATGATGAAGATGCCAGAGATGTGATGTTTGCTTGTACTATTGATATTGAGCTGCTTCAACAGAATTTGATAGCATTTATTGAAGATAATCTTAATGGCATTATTTCAAACAAAGAAACAAAACCTGAGCCGTCATCAAGTTTTCAGCGAGTAATTCAAAGAGCAATAATTCATGTTCATTCTTCTGGCAATACAGAAATTAATGGTGCAAATGTTCTTGTTGCTTTGTTTCCAGAACGGGAATCTCATGCTGTATATTTTCTAAGACAGCAAAATATGACTAAACTTGATGTAGTTAAATATCTTGCCCACGGCAGTGCAAAAGCTCCAGATAAAAGCAAAGTCCGCAAGGTCAAAGGAGCAACTGAAGATGCCGATGAAAAAGACGATGCTGATGTTCTTGAAGCCTATTGTGTAAACCTAAACCAAAAAGCCAAAGAAGGGAAAATAGACCCTCTTATTGGCAGAGAAAAAGAAATAGACCGAACTATTCAGGTTTTATGTCGCCGAGCTAAAAACAATCCCCTTTATATCGGGGATTCAGGAGTTGGAAAAACTGCCCTTGCAGAAGGGTTAGCAAGAAAAATCTATGAGGGCGAAATTCCTGATGTATTAAAAGACGCTACAATATTCTCTTTGGATATGGGTTCATTGCTTGCAGGAACTCGCTATCGGGGTGATTTTGAAGAACGTTTGAAAAATGTAATAAAAGCTATTGAAGAACACGAAGATTCAATTCTTTTTATTGACGAGATTCATACGGTAATAGGAGCAGGAGCTACCTCCAGTGGCTCTATGGATGCTTCCAACCTGTTGAAACCTGCTTTGTCTTCAGGAAAAATCCGCTGCATAGGCTCAAGCACTTATAAAGAATACAGAAACCATTTTGAAAAAGATGTAGCTCTTACAAGGCGTTTTCAGAAAATCGATGTTAATGAGCCTTCAGTTGAAGAAACGGTGCAAATTCTAAACGGTCTTAAAGGTTATTTCGAGGAACATCACAAAGTTCATTACACACCGCCTGCTTTAAAATTAGCAGCAGAACTTGCAGAACGCTATATCACAGATAAAAAATTACCAGATAAAGCAATCGATGTAATAGACGAGGTAGGAGCTGCAAGAATGCTTCTTCCAGAGGAAAAACGAAGCAAAAAAATCACTGTAAAAGATATTGAAAACATTGTGGCAATGATTGCCAGAAGACCGCCTAAAAGCGTATCCGCTGATGATAAAAAGTCACTAAAAGACCTTGAGCCTGAGTTGAAAAAATGGGTTTACGGTCAAGATAAAGCTATAGAAGCTCTTTCAAGTTCAATAAAACTTTCAAGAGCTGGACTGCGTGAGCCTGAAAAACCTATCGGAAGCTATCTTTTCACAGGACCGACTGGTGTAGGAAAAACTGAAGTTGCACGACAGCTTGCACAAATTATGGACATAGAACTTAAACGTTTTGATATGTCCGAATATATGGAAAAACATTCTGTATCACGGCTTATAGGGACTCCTCCTGGTTATGTGGGATTCGAGCAGGGCGGTTTGCTTACCGATGCAATTGACCAGCAACCTCATTGTGTGCTTTTGCTTGATGAAATTGAAAAAGCTCATCCCGATTTGTTTAATATTTTGCTTCAGATTATGGATCACGGAAAACTCACCGACCACAGCGGTAAAAAAGTCGACTTTTCCAACGTTATTCTAATCATGACCACCAATGCAGGAGCTACTGAAATAGCAAAAGCTCCAATGGGATTCAACCGTGAAGACAGAGCTGGCGAAGACATGGAAGTTGTGAAAAAAATGTTTACGCCAGAGTTCAGAAACAGATTAGATGCAGTCATTCCATTTAACAGCTTGCCTACAGAAGTAGTTGTTCTTGTTGTAGAAAAATTCCTGAAAGAGCTTGAAAATCAGCTTAAGGAAAAGAAAACCTCTATAAAAGTTGATAAAAAAGCCAAGAAATGGCTTGTAGATAATGGCTATGACGCAAAAAATGGAGCTAGACCTATTGCTCGTTTGATACAGGAAAGCATCAAAAAACCACTGGCAGAAGAACTCCTGTTCGGCAAACTAGAACATGGCGGAGAAGTGTCAATAACTGTAAAAGACAAAAAACTAAACTTTAAATTTGCTAAAGTAAAAAAGAAACCTATAAAGAATTAGTTTCTTAGTTTTTGTGAAAATATGTTTTTGACAAATTTTTCTTTTTTTGTGGTTTAACATGTTGTATTCTTTTGTTGGGTAATATTTAAATAACAATCCGTAAGGAATATCAGATATGACAGCCAATAAAAAAGCTCCTTCAATGATAAAAGCTTTTGAAAGATTAAACGCTAAGGCTGTTTATGATGCTACACCAAAAACCTCAGATATTCCGTTCAAAGCCAAAGGAAGTAAAAAAGAAAAAAAACGCATAGCTAAATTAGTAAAAATGCTTGCGAAAAGCCCAACAGCTAGAAAAACATTAGAAGCTTCTCATAAAGCTGGATATTCGATTAGTCTTGTTTCAGGTATAGATTCTCTAGGTTTTTGTGATATTGATGATAAAACAATTACATTAAACGCTTCTTTTTCAAATGATAAAAATGTTGCAACACTAGTCCATGAGGCACGCCACGCAGTTCAGTTTGATAATGGCGTAGATTTTGCTCTTGATAGAAACAATATTAAATCATTTTTAATGTTAATGCATACTACAGAAGCAGATGCAGAGGCAAATGCTGGCATGGCGGCATGGGAATTAAAAGAGCTTGGTATTGCTAAGCCGTGGAAACATTTTATTTCTGATGCTCCGTTTGTTTCAAAAGCCATTGAAAAATCCATTAATAAAAATGGGCTAGAGACTATAGATGCAAAAAAAGAAGTCCTTACAGATGCATTTGAAAGTTGGCATAACGATTCTTTTATTCGAGAGACTTATGACAAAGGTTATGTCGATGAATTGGAGATGTATGAAGAAGAAGGACTTGCTGAAGAGTTCAAGTTTGACAAGAATGCAACAGCCAAAGAGATTGTTTCTATGGTTTGCCATAATGATGGGGACATGTATTACAAAAAGAATTCAAAAGAAATCGAGACAGATAACTTTTTAAGCATTTCAAAAGAAGTTAAAGACAGTCTTAGTAATCTTATGGAAAGAAGAAAAAAGGCAGGGCTTAATACTGATAAAAGTCTGTCAGAAATCCCTGTGTCTATCACACAAAACTTTTATTCTATCAATAACTTTTCTATTCCTAAAAAGACTTCTTTTGCTTTAAATAGCTTTTTAATTAATAAAAAAGGTCGTTAGGTTTTCAAAAACAATGCAAGAAGGTTTTGGGATATATATTCATTGGCCTTTTTGCTTGTCAAAATGCCCATATTGCGATTTTAACAGTTATGCTGTTGGAACAAAAAATACCGATGGTTTGGAAAATGCGTATTTAGCACAACTTGAGCATTTTTCACACTTAACAGCAGAAAAAACGGTTACCAGCATATTTTTTGGCGGAGGGACGCCGTCTTTGATGAATCCAAGGACGGTTGAAGCTGTTATAAAAACAGTACAAAAACTATGGAAAACTGCTCCTGATATTGAAATATCAATGGAAGCAAACCCAGCCACTGTTGATGATTTTTCAAAGTTTTATAACGCAGGAATCAATCGTCTTTCTATTGGCATTCAAGCTTTAAACGATGAAGCATTAAAATTTTTAGGACGAAAACATAATTTAAAGGAAGCCTTGCAGGCTATTGAAAATGCAAAGAAAGTTTTTTCAAATGTTTCAATAGATTTAATTTATGCAAGACCAGAACAATCTTTAAGTGATTGGAAACAAGAACTGGAACAAGCTTTGACATTTGATGTAAATCATATGTCGCTTTATCAGCTTTCCATAGAAAAAGGCACTCCTTTTCATCAAAGAAAAAACCTCAAATTACCAGATGAAAATACAGCGGTAGAAATGTTTGAAACGACTCAGGAAATGACAGCTTCGGCTGGCTTGCCTGCCTATGAAATTTCCAATCATGGCAAAGAATGTAAACACAACATGACTTACTGGCTTGGCGGAGATTATGCAGGAGTTGGAGCGGGAGCTCACAGCAGAATCACACAAAACCATTCTTTTATAACAACGGCATGGACTCAGGAAAAACTTCCTCAAAAATGGGTTCAAAACATAAAAAACGGCATTTATGGCGAAACTACAGAGCTGTCTGCATCAGAGCGGATTGAAGAATTAATATTAATGGGATTGCGTTTAACCAAAGGCATTGATAAAAAAATATTTT
>DAOWDM010000011.1 GCA_030639035.1 Alphaproteobacteria bacterium | reverse complement strand
GTACGAGATGGGCTAAAACCTGTTCACAGAAGACTTCTTTACGCTATGCGTATATTAAAACTTGATCCTGCTTATGGATTTAAAAAATGTGCTCGTGTGGTTGGCGATGTTATAGGTAAATATCACCCTCACGGAGACACTGCTGTTTATGATGCAATGGTGCGTTTGGCTCAAGAGTTTGCTGTGCGTTATCCTCTTGTAGAAGGACACGGAAATTTTGGTAATATTGACGGTGATAATGCTGCTGCAATGCGTTATACAGAAGCTCGCCTGACAGAAGTTGCGACTTCTCTTATGAATGGCTTGGACGAGAATGCTGTTGATTTTCGTCCTACCTATGACGGAGAAGATGAAGAGCCTGTAGTGATGCCTGCCTCTTTCCCGAATCTTCTTGCAAACGGTTCGACTGGTATTGCCGTTGGTATGGCGACAAATATTGCTCCACATAACTTAGGTGAAATATGTGATGGGCTGCTTCATCTTATCAAGAATCCTAATGCAGAAATTGAAGAGCTGATTAAATATATTCCTGCTCCTGATTTTCCTACTGGAGGAGTGCTTGTTGAGTCAAAAGAAACAATTTTTAATACATATAAAACTGGTCGTGGCAGTTTTCGACTTCGTACAAGATGGGAAAAAGAAACGCTTGCCCATGGCTTATATCAGATAGTCATAACTGAAATTCCATATCAGATTCAAAAGTCCAAGCTGATTGAGCGTGTTGCTGATATGATATTTGCAAAGAAACTTCCTTTTCTTAGCGATATCAGAGACGAGTCTTCTGAAAATATCCGTATTGTTTTAGAACCTAGAAATCGCACAGTAGATGCTGAATATCTTATGGAGCATCTTTTCCGTCTTACAGACCTTGAAATAAAATTCAATCTGAATATGAACGTTATTAACGCAAGCGGTATTCCAGAAGTTATGGGGCTGAAAAAAGTTCTAATATCTTTTCTTGAACATCGAGGAGAAGTACTTGAAAGACGCAGTCGTTACCGTTTAGAAAAAATAATTCACAGGCTTGAAGTTCTTGAAGGTTATCTGATTGTTTACTTAAACCTTGATGAAATCATAAGAATTATCAGAAACGAAGATAAGCCAAGACCTGTCCTTATGGAGTTCTTTAAGCTTACAGAGGTTCAGGCTGAAGCTATTTTAAACATGCGTTTACGTTCTTTGCGTAAGCTTGAAGAAAACGAACTCCGCATAGAACATAAAAAACTTTCCGATGAAAAACTTTCTTTAGAAGAACTGCTTGCTTCAAGTGAACTCCGCCTTGAAGTTATAGCTAAAGAAATTCTTGAGATTAAAAACAAGTTTGGTAAGAAAACAAAGCTAGGAAAAAGACGCACTGAAATACGTGGTGCTGTGGCTGTTGTTGATATGCCAATTGAATCAATGGTAGAACGTGAACCAATAACAGTTCTGCTGTCTGAAAAAGGCTGGATACGTGCAATGAAAGGTCATGTTGACCTTAGCGACATATTTAAATTCAAAGACGGCGACAGCTTGAAATTTGCCCTCCATGCTCAAACAACGGATAAAATTCTGTTAATGGGAACTAGCGGGCGTTTCTTTACTATTGCCGCTGATAAATTACCTCGTGGCAGAGGATATGGTGAGCCTTTAAGGCTGATGGTAGACTTGCCGAACGATGCAGAATTTGCTCATATGCTTGTCCATAAAAAAGGACGGCTACTGCTTGTAGCTTCTGCAAAAGGTCGTGGGTTTATTGTTGAGGAAAATGAAATTGTAGCTCAGACTCGCTCAGGTAAAAAAGTTTTAAATGTGGTTGAAGGCGATTCTGCACGTTTCTGCATAACCGTTGAAGGTGATGGAGTTGCAACAATAGGCTTAAACCGCAAGCTTTTGGTTTTCAAGCTTGATGAAATACCTCTTATGTCTCGAGGACGTGGAGTAATCTTGCAAAAGTACAAAGACGGCGGACTTTCAGATATTAAAACCTTTAATCTTGAAGATGGACTAAGCTGGAAATCAGGCAGAGGAACTAGCGTTGAGAAAAACCTGATGGCATGGTTAGGAAAACGAGCTCAAGTAGGCAGATTGCCACCAGTAGGCTTCCCTCGCTCGAACAAGTTTTCATAAAACATCGTTGTGCTTGACAGGAATAAAAAAGAAACGCAAACTAAAATCACAGATTTGCTTAATATTATTTGATAAAAACAATAGAAGGTAAGTAAAGTTGTCTAATATGAATCTGCCTGAAAAAGAGCCCTTCAGGGCTGTTAATTACATGCTTACAAAAGAAGAAAAAATTAAGCAGGAAAAAGAACTGCATAATTCTTCTGAGCCTAATTTTGCAGAAATGCTGTATTCCAGTGAAAGAGATGGCGTTCTTTTAAGATTGTTCGGTGATATTCCCGATTACAGCAATCCAGAAATAGAACTCATTTGGGACGAAGTTCTTGAAGCAGAACCACGCAAAATGTTTAATTACAGTTTAAGACGTGGAATTGATCTGCTTGATAATGATGGCGTTCCTGTTCCTCCATGGCGTGATATTGTCGTTATGCTAAAATGTATCGACAAAGGTCTTTTGAACGTAGCGTAACTGCTTTTTAAAAATCAGGGTCGCTGTAGTGTTCGACTGGAGCTATCCCTGGAATCTTGTCTTCCAATATAGGACGAAAGCTTGGACGTGATTTTATGCGTGAGTACCAGAGGCGAGCTTCTGGATAATCGTCCCATGGAACATCACCAATATAATCAACAACTGAGAAATGAGCAGCGGCAGCAATATCAGCAAGTGAAAAATGTTTTCCTGCAAGCCAGCTCCGTCGCTCCATTAGCCAGTTAACATATTCAAGATGATTCCTAATGTTAATTCCGCCTGCTCGTATTGCCAAAGAATTAGGAGCTCCACTATGACGGATTCTTTTAGTCAGTTTTTCACCTGCAAGATTATCCCCTACTTCACGTTTGAATTTTCCATCAAACCAGCCTACGAGTCTCCTGACTTCTGCCCGCTCAACAGGTTCATCACCAAAAAGTGTTGGAGTCGGCTGAATTTCATCAAGATATTCACACAAAGCATTATGATCAGATATGATTCTTCCGTTTGGTTCAACCAGAACAGGCACTTCTCCAGATGGGCTAAATACTAGAAAGCCCTCTCTGCGTTCCCACGTTTTTTCAAGTTCCAGCTGGAATTCAAAGCCTTTTTCCGAAAGTGCCATACGCACTTTGCGGCAAAAAGGTGATTCCCAATAGTGATAAAGAATTCTCATAATTTAGAATTTATATATTTTTCTTTATAATTTATATATTTATTATCATTAAATTGAATTTTTATGAAAAATAGCATGAAGAAAACAAGAACAAATAAAATAGAGCTATTGATTCTGCCTATTTCTTATACAGAACCAGTAAAAGCTTTTGCACAATTTGCTGGTGAATCCGCAGCGATGTTTATCGACAGTGCTGGAAGAGATAAAAACAGCGAAACCAATAGATACTCATATATTGCTGTTTCTCCATTTAAAATTATAAAATCTTCAGAATCAAATCCATTTGATGAGCTTGAAAAAGAATTAAGGGATTTTACCGTTTCTTCTGTTAACGCTCCTGTGCCTTTTGTCGGTGGAGCTGTTGGATTTATGAGCTATGAACTTGGGATACATCTTGAAAAACTACCTGAATCCAAAAGAGAAGACCTTGGGATTCCAGATATGTTTTTTGGGTTTTATGATGTTATTACAGCATTTGATGTTATTGAGAAAAAATCGTGGATAATATCAAGCGGTTTTCCAGAAAAAAATCACAACTTACGTTCAGATAGAGCAAAACAACGAGCCGACTGGTTAGCTGATAAAATTTTGAACTCTTCCGAACTTCCTCCTTATGAAATAAATTTCAAAGCTGATTGGCAGGAAGAAACTGGAAAACTCAAACACAAAGAAAACATAAAAAAAACAATAGATTACATTTATGCAGGTGATATTTTTCAAGCAAATATAACTCACCGTTTTATTAGCAAAATTCCATCTGATATATCTCGTTTTGATATTTACAGGAAATTACGGGAAATAAATCCTGCTCCGTTTGCAGCGTATATTTATCTAGGGGAAAAGCGTTCAATACTCTCAGCCTCACCTGAACGTTTTTTAAGTTTAGACGAGAATGGAACAGTTGAAACTCGCCCAATAAAAGGAACTCGTCCACGAGGAAAGACCAAAGACGAGGATAAAAAGTTAGCTCTTGAGCTTGTTAAAAGCGACAAAGATAAGTCCGAAAACCTGATGATTGTTGACTTGATGCGAAACGACCTTTCAAGAGTATGT
The DNA here is from genome assembly GCA_030639035.1 of Alphaproteobacteria bacterium. Classification (GTDB taxonomy): domain Bacteria; phylum Pseudomonadota; class Alphaproteobacteria; order DAOWDM01; family DAOWDM01; genus DAOWDM01. The sequence continues at coordinate 5,086 of DAOWDM010000011.1, read as the reverse complement.
AAAATTGGTTCAGTAAAAACTCCAGAACTGTTTAGACTGGAAAGCTATGAAACTGTGCATCATCTGGTGTCTGTCGTTAAAGGGCAATTGCTTGATGATAAAGCCCCTGTTGACCTGTTGCGTGCGACTTTCGCTGGAGGTTCTATCACTGGAGCTCCTAAAATTCGAGCTATGGAAATCATTAACGAACTTGAAACGTCAAGAAGAGGAGTCTACTGCGGTTCAATCATGTGGATAGGCTTTGATAAAGCAATGGATTCCAGTATTGTCATAAGAACAATGGTTACATCAAACGACACAATCGTTGCCCAAGCTGGAGGAGGAATCACCGCAGAATCTGACCCTGAAATGGAATACAATGAGTCTGTCGACAAAGTAAAAGCTCTGCTGGAGGTTTTAGAATGAAATTTTACCTTAACGGCAAGATTGCAGAAGAAGAAAACACCTTCATTAAGCCGACGGACAGAGGGCTAACCCTAGGCGACGGACTGTTTGAGACTATTGTTGCAAAAAATGGGGAGTTGTTGAAATTAGAAGCACACTTTGCAAGGCTTCGCTCTGGCTCTAAAATCCTGCAATTGCCTGTTCCTTTAACGGACGAACAGCTTGCAGAGGCTTTGTTATCGGTATTAAAAGCAAACAATCTAACAAATGCGGTTTTACGGCTAACTCTTACTCGTGGCTTAGGTGAGAGAGGAATTGCTCTACCGAAAAATCCAGTCCCTACCCTATTGATAAGTGCATCTGAAATGCCTTTATCTTCTACAGAACCTTTGCGATTAATTATTGCAAAAAGCACTCGGCGGAATCAATTTTCACCATTATCACGCTGTAAAAGCCTGAACTTTCTCGACAACATTATTGCAAGACAAGAGGCTGTTCAAAAAAACGCTAATGATGCTATTTTGCTGAACACTTATGGAAGAATTGCAGAGACAACTATTGCGAATTTGTTTGTAAAAATTGACGGCAAACTTTTTACTCCTCCTGTTGCAGAAGGAGCTTTGGCAGGCGTTATGCGTGCTGATATTATCAAAGACTTTTCAGCAGAAGAAAAACCTCTTGATATTGAAGATTTATGGAAAGCTTCAGAAGTCTTTACAACAAACGCAATAGGAATCCGCCACGTCTCTGAAATTGATGGTAAAGTAATTTCATCTTGTAAATAAATCCTGTAGATAATTTAAGCATGTTGAAGATTTCTTCCATTGTCATAATCAAGCTGTTAAGTTGAGATATACAGTTTTTCAGGAGTTTTTAATTTGAAATACGTAAGCACTAGAGGTAAAGCTTCTGTCCTTAGGTTTGATGAGGTTCTTCTTGCAGGTCTTGCAAGAGATGGAGGGCTTTATGTACCAGAAGAATATCCTTGTTTTACAAAAAGTGAAATCAGCAACATGCAAGGGCTGTCTTATACAGAACTTGCGTTGCGGATTATACTTCCGTTTGTAGAAGGTGTTATTTCAGAAAAAGACTTAAGAATAATTATTGAAAAATCCTATAAAAACTTTAACCACACAGCTATCGCACCATTAAAACAAATGGGTCATAACCTTTGGCTTATGGAGCTGTTTCATGGACCTACGCTTGCTTTCAAAGACTATGCTTTGCAGTTTTTGGGCAATGTGTTCGAGCATGTTCTTTCAAAAAGAAATGAGCGTGTAACAATCATAGGAGCAACTTCAGGAGATACTGGTTCTGCCGCTATAGAGGCTTGTAAAGACCGTGATTGTATGGATATTTTTATTCTTCACCCAGAAGGAAAAGTATCAGAAGTCCAACGCAGGCAGATGACGACGGTGCATTCTTCAAATGTTTTCAACATAGCTCTTGAAGGTTCTTTTGACGATTGTCAGAACATGGTAAAGGCTTTGTTTAACAATCAGCCGTTTCGTGATGAGTTTAATTTATCTGCTGTAAATTCTATAAACTGGGTAAGAATTATGGCTCAGATTGTGTATTATTTTTATGCAGCCCTTGCTTTGGGAGCTCCAGCAAAAAAAGTTTCTTTTGCTATTCCTACGGGTAACTTTGGCAATATTTTTGCTGGATATTGTGCTTCTCGCATGGGGCTGCCGATACAGCAGCTTGTTATAGGCTCTAACAGCAACGACATTATTACACGATTTTTTGAAACTGGTTCTATGGTTATGAGTGAAGTTGTGCCTACAACAAGCCCATCTATGGATATTCAAATTTCATCAAATTTTGAGCGTTTTCTGTTTGAATTATATGGACATGATAGTGATGAGATTGTTCATCTTATGAATGATTTTCAGCAAAATGGGAAATACAGCGTAAAGAAAGAACTTTGGCAAAAAGCAAAAACTATTTTTGACTCTTGCAAATGTGATGATGATAAAGTGCAGAAAATTATAGCAGAGACTTTTCAAAATACAGGTGAAATGCTTGACCCTCATTCGGCGATAGGCTTTTTTGCTGGTAAAACTAAGGGCAAATATCCTCAAATTCCAATGGTAGCATTTGCTACTGCTCACGCTGCAAAGTTTAGCGATGCGGTAAAGACTGCAACAGGTAAAAAACCGCACCTTCCAGATTTTCTTAATGATTTGCTTGAACGTGAAGAAAATTATGTCAAAATGCCAAATAATCAAGAAAAAATACAAGCGTTTATACGAGATAACGCTGGAAAAAGGAAAAAAACATGAGCGTATCAGTTTCAACTCTTTCAAATGGCTTACGTGTTGTATCTGACAGCATTAAAAGCGTAGAAACGGTTACTTTGGGAGTATGGATTAACGTTGGTTCTCGTTTTGAAAAACTTGAAGTCAACGGCATTTCTCATATGCTTGAGCATATGGCATTTAAAGGAACTAAAACACGCTCTGCCCGTGAAATTGCCGAGGAAATAGAAAATGTAGGCGGTTTTCTAAATGCTTATACTTCACGAGAAATGACGGCTTATTATGCAAAAACACTAAAGGAAGATGCTCCTCTTGCTCTTGAAGTGCTTGCTGATATTCTTCAAAATTCTGTTTTTGATGAAAAAGAATTGGCTCGTGAAAAAGATGTAATTGTTCAGGAAATATATCAAACCTTTGATACTCCAGACGATATTATTTATGATTATTTTCAAGACACAGCTTTTCCAAAGCAAGCTGTTGGAATGCCAATACTTGGAACAGAAAAAATAGTTCGTGGAATTTCTCGCTCAACTCTTATTGATTTTATGAAGCATAGCTACACCGCTCCACGCATTATTGTTGCAGCTACTGGCAATATTGAACATGAAGCTTTGGTTGAAATGGCAGAGAAGGCTTTTACAGATATTCCTGATGGAAATGAAATTATCAAAGAAGCAACTGATTATAAAGGTGGAAATTTTAGGGAGCAACGCAAACTAGAACAGATTCACGTGCTGATAGGATTTAATGGCATTTCATACAATGATGATGACTATTTTACGGCTTCTGCTCTTTCTATGATTTTAGGCGGAGGAATGTCATCACGACTGTTTCAAGAAATCAGGGAAAAAAGAGGTTTAGCTTACTCAACTCATGCTTTTTCATCATCTTATTCCGATGGTGGATTATTTGGTGTTTATGCTGGAACAGGCGAAAAGGAAATAAACGAGCTTATTCCTGTAATGTGTGATGAGGTTCTAAAGGTTGCGATAAATATCTCAGAAGAAGAAACAAAAAGGGCTTGTACTCAGCTGAAAGCAGCTTTTTTAATGTCTTTGGAAAATACTTCTACACGCTGTGAACAAATAGTTAAACAGCTGTTTGTATATGGCAAGGTTTTGCCTATTCCAGAATTGCTTGAAAAACTTGAAAAAATCAATACAGACAATATTCATAATGTTGCAAAAAGAATTTTTACCAGCAATCCAACTTTCACCACTATCGGTCAAATAAATAAAGTTGAATCTTTTGACAGTATAACAAAAAGACTGAAAATATAGCTTTTTTGTTTTAATTCCCTCTCCATTTTAGAAGAGGGATAGTGTAAAGTTTTTTCTTAATTACTTTTCCGTAGTAATTTCTACTCGTCTATTTTGAGGCTCACGCACACCGTCTTGAGTAGGGATTAGAGGGTTTTCTTCACCTTTTGCATAAACAGCTATTTTATTTTTAGAAACACCGTGCTTTATCATTTCAGCCATAACAGCTTCTGCTCGTTTTTTTGACAATTGCATGTTGTAGTTTTTAGAACCAGAGCGGTCAGCATGACCAGTAAGCTCTAGATGTACTTTGCCTGTTTTTTTAACGCTATTTGCGGCAGAGTGAAGAATGTTAATAGCTTCAGGCGTAAGTTTTGCACTGTTGAAGTTAAAAAACACGAGATAACTTTCAGGATATACTGAAGTAACAGGGCTTTTTTCAATTGCAGGCATAGCTGATGCAGTTTTCTTTTCCTTGATTTTTGAAGAGCGTGTCATTGAGTTAAAAGACCAACGCAAACCAAGCATAAAGTCATGAGAATGATATTCAGAATCAATACTTACAGCATCAGATCTTGTGGTGTTGTGTTCAGGAGAACCGAAAAATCTGTAATCCAGAGTTACATTGACATCTTCAGCAAATTCATATGCAACACCTGCAATTCCCTGATATGCAACATTATTAGAAACATCTGACCAGTTTGCACCAGCTCCTGCTGGAAATACTTTATCGGTATCCGCCCACGCAACTCCAATGCCAGCTCCAAGATAAGGTGTCCATTTTTCATGTACATCAAAATCATGCATAAGATTGCCCATTAAACTCCAGACCTTGATGTCGCCCGTTTTATCTTTTCCGTTAGAATTTTCACGGTAAGTTCCTTCAAGCTCTGCCCGCCAGTCTTCCCAATTATTGTCGAATTTATATCCGATAGCAGCTCTGCCTGATTCTCCTGAATCCCAGTCAGCGGTTTCATTAGAAGAGGTCGTATTAATATTTGAGTGCAAAGGAAGATTAAGACCTGCTCCCAAAGCAAAATAAACCTTGTCTCCAAAGTTATCTGTAGCTTTTGCTGTTTGTGCAGTAAAAAGAAACGCAACTGTTACAGCTATACTAAAAAGAGACTTATAACTTGTTCTCATAATATTTCCTGAATCCTGATTTTAATGAAGGAGTTAACT
>DAOWDM010000258.1 GCA_030639035.1 Alphaproteobacteria bacterium | reverse complement strand
TGATAAAAAACAAGCTGTTATAAATGCTTTTTTATTGATAAGAAACGCTTTTTAATAGAGTAGGGGGCAAGTAATATGTTTATAGACAGCCATTGTCATCTTGATTCAGAAGATTATTCAGGTGAGATTGATTCTATAGTTCAACGTGCAAAAGATGCTGGCATTAATGCGATGCTGACTATTGGAACTCATATTACAAAAGCCCATGAAACCATTGAAATTGCTGAGAAATTTGACAACGTTTACTGCTCAATAGGAATTCACCCTCATTTTGCTGAATCAGAACCTGAGGTTACTGTAGAAGAACTTGTAGAGCTTGCAAAACACCCGAAAGTAATTGGTATTGGTGAGACTGGTTTAGATTATTATTACGACAGCAGCCCTAGAGATATTCAACAAAAAAGCTTTAGAACTCATATCAAGGCTGCAAGACAAGCTGGGCTTCCTGTAATTGTCCACACTCGTTCGGCTGACAAAGATACTATCAAAATACTTAAAGACGAGTATTCTAACGGAGCTTTTTCTGGAGTTATTCACTGTTTTACATCAGGAGAAGAGCTTGCTGTAAGAGCTTTGGAACTTGGCTTTTATATATCAGCTTCTGGTATTATTACATTCAAAAAATCAGATGAACTGCGTGATGTGTTATCTATGATTCCGCTTGATAGATTGTTGCTTGAAACAGATGCTCCATGGCTTGCACCAACTCCATATCGAGGAAAAAGAAACGAACCATCTTATATTGTGCATGTTGCAAGTGTTCTTGCAAAGCTAAAAGGCGTTACGGTTGATGATATAGGAAAGGCTACAACAAAGAACTTTCTTAATCTTTTCAAGGTTAAATTAAAATGAAAGTAACAATACTTGGCTGTGGCGGTGCTGGCGGAGTACCTATGATTAGTGTCGGCTGGCGTAATTGTAATCCTGAAAACCCTAAAAACAGACGACGCAGACCATCAATTCTTATTCAGCATGAAAATACAAATATCCTTGTAGATACAAGCCCTGATTTGCGAGAACAGCTTTTAGATGTTGGTGTAAACCGCCTTGATGCTGTGCTTTATACGCATGAACATGCAGATCATGTCCATGGAATAGATGATTTGCGTGAAGTAAACAGAATCATAAAAAAACCGCTTCAAATATATGGTGATGATAAAACTCTTTGCCTGTTAAAAGAACGTTTTGCTTATGCGTTTGAGCCAATTGATATTAAAAACGAACCTATATTCCACCCTTGTCTTGTTGAAAACATTATAAAACCACGAGAAACAATTGGTTCTATTGAGTTTTTATCTTTTGAGCAAAGTCACGGCTGGACTTCTTCTCTTGGTTTCAGGTTTGGTGATTTTGCATATTCAACAGACGTTGTAGAGCTTGATGACAATGCTTTTTCAGTCTTAAAAGGTGTAAAAGTATGGATTATCGGCTGCTTGCTGGACAGAGAACATTCTACACACGCCCATGTTGACAAAGTAATAGATTGGGTTTCCAAAGTTAATCCTGAACTTTCCATCTTGACACACATGGGACCAAGTCTTGATTATGATAGGCTTAAAGCTGATTTACCAGAAAATATCGTTCCTGCTTATGATGGAATGGTTATTGAAAGATAATTTGAAAATGAAATTCCAAGCACCAGAAAAGCTTATGAGCAACATTTGTGCGGTTTTAACAATTGATTTGCTCAAACCTGAATATCGCAAAGCACATGAGGCAAGCAATCCTACCTTTTGGCATTGTTTCTAACAAGAAATCTCGGTCAATCTAACTAATACAAGCTTTTGAAATTACACAATAAAACCGCATTAACAAACCAAATCTTTTTACCCGCATTAAAAATATACATACAGCGACAAATCGTAGATTGTGCCACAGCTTCAAGACCGCAGGCAAAGGCACTTGGGATACCTCCGAAAAATAAAAACGCTATCATAGAGGTAGAGATTTGTTTTAATATCTTCATGTAAATTGGAGCTGCTTCTGTGCCACCTGTACGCCAAATAGCAAGCTCTACGAGTCCCTCACGCCGTGGAATACCAGCAAGCTCAGCAAGCTTGAGCATTTTTTCATCAGACGGCCATGCTTTTTTTGTTCTCCAAAAGGTAACATTATTACCACTAAAGCCTAACGCTAGGCTCAATTGTCTATCTGATGACAGTTTGTTACGTTTTAAAGCTTCATCACATTAATTATCAACCGTTCTCATTTTCAAGGAACAGCCAGAAATGGCAAACACTGCAAAGATTGCAAGTATTGCGAACAGGTCAAGGGCAGTTATCAGGCTTGCAGAAAAGCCGCACAGCTCAAAAACCAACCATTAAAATCAGAAAGAAACTTACAGTTTTTTCTAGCCTGCAAATATTTTGTGGGGGCTGACAAATGAACAACCCAACATGGACAGATTCGGATTGGGACGAGTATGTAAAAAAACTTCCAGAAAAAAACAGGAATCAATCTTACGCCGACAGCCTAAAAGGCACAACTACACACTGGCAACATAAAAATTCTAAACGCCCCAAACGCCCTAAACGGCTTGACCGTTCTTTTCCAAAAGAATTTGTGCAATTTTGCAATGCTTCAACTTACTACGACCGCAACAGCCGTTTAACGATGGGAGCGAGAACTTGCCTACGCATTATCACGGGGTTTTGTGGCAAAAAAAGCAGCATTCAAACGACTATAGGCGGTTTAGCCGAACATATAGGCGTTAGTTACAGAACAGTACAGCGATACATCAAAGAATTAAGGGACGAGGGAGCTATCACAACCTGTCTACGCAAAAGCCGACATTCAGGCATGAACATAGGTTTAGTCGTCCAATTAGGCAAGCTCGTTAAAAACTGTTTTTCGGGGCTTAATACAGCTCAGAAACTGCTTAAAACCAGTGTGGACAGGAAAGTCGACACTGTAAAAAAAATTTATAAATCAACGACAAAAACGTCCCCCTTTAAAGGAAGCAGTTTTAATAAGGAAGCTGGAAAGACTTCCAGCTACGTTTTTGGGTGTGAAAGTCAATCATTAGGAGCTGCTCTTACAGATTTGGAGGCTGCAATGAAAAACGGAACATAACTTTTCAAAGATTTTACCAGAACAGAACGAAAAAAAAGTTGTCTTCAGGAAAGAAGAAGCGAAATTCTGGCATAGTGCCTGAATATATACACAACGGAGGGAATCTATACCTATGAAGAAGAACGAGAATACGGACAAATTAAAGGAGCTTGTGTCTAAAATTCAAAAAACAAAAGCTAATCCTTTTAAAGCTGCCGAATTGGCAACTGAAGCTTTTGGGGCTGTTATAGTTCATATCACCGAGCAAGACGGCAGAATCTCAAAATTAGAGATACAGGCAGAAGAGGAGAGCAGGGAGTAAATGGCAGAACGTAAAATTGTGGGTGATATGCGTTGCCCTCTTTGCAATCACACGCTGAAAATCCGCCG
>DAOWDM010000098.1 GCA_030639035.1 Alphaproteobacteria bacterium | reverse complement strand
TTTAAGTCTAATGTTTCCAGATAACACACTTGTTGGCACTCTTACACATGAAGCTCGTCATGCAGGACAGCCTACATTGGACTATGCGGAAGATTCTCTTAAAAAACAAATAATGATGAGCAGGGCTAAAGAAGCTGATGCACAAAGTATTGCCTGCATGACACTTTTTGAGCTAAAACAAAAAGGCGATGAAGCACCGTATAAAAAATTCTCAAAAATAGATGCTCATATTGTTAAACCGTTTGAAAAATCTATTGAAGAAGGTCGCAATTCCAAGCTTGCAGCTTTTAATGGCTGGTATGATAGTAAAGCTATAACAAACGCATATGACAATTACCAAATACAAGTTTTGCAATCTTTAGAAGATAACAAAGATTTTAATAAGTTTACATTTGATGGCAATATTACAGGCAAAGAAATTGCTGACAGCATTTGCGTTGATAAAGGTGGTAAAAGCTACTTTACAGATGATTCGAAAACCATTGAGAAAGGTAAGTTTTCTAGTGTTAGCCAAGAAACAATGGACTTCTACAAATTCTACATGTCAAAACGTGCAAAAAAACATTGTCTTGAACCTGATAAAAGCATAAATGAAATTCCTGTGCGACAGTCTAAGCAAAAAAATGCTTGTTACGATAAAGATGAAGCTTTGAGAAATAAAATTATGAACTTTAAGGTAAGCCGTTAATGGAATGGCAGGCTATTAAAGATGAGAGGTTTAAATCTTTGCTTGAGGCTGTGAACAGCTTGCATCATAGGAAGTTTTTTGATGAGAAAACTTCTCGGTTATTTTGCAAAGATTTGCCTTTTTTTGAAAACTATCAGCTATTAAAGGCAACGGAATATTCTGCACACCCTCCGCTGTCAATGCGTTTTCTTTTTAATGGTAGCGATGTTATAAAACTAAATGGCACAAAAAAGCCAATTCTTGATGTTTGCAAAAAAGATTCTCTTTCTATTACAAAAAACAATATCATCAGTTATGTAAAATTTTTCCTTGATAACGTTACTGCCAAAGAAGGTTCTTTTCAGATAATAGAATCTATAGATGATATAACATTTTTTGAAAATACAACTCCAAAAGAAAAAACAGCCATAAATAAGAACATTTTACCAATAGAAATACTTTCAGTTAAAGAAAAGGCTTTTAAAATCACAGCTTCTCTTCTTTATTCTAAATGTCTTTATCATGCTACCTTAAAAATAAATAAAAATGGAACTGTCAATATTGCAAAAGAAAAGCCCGTTCTTACTAATTTGCCAGTAAGAAAAATTATGTTGAGATAATATTTTTATCGTACATATTGCTCTTGATTTATACTGTTTAGTATGGCACTATCGCCTTAGACAAAATGCGTTTTTATCAATAAAAAGAGTTTTGTATGGTCGATGGAATTATTTTTGAAACAAGTTTTCCAAAATTGGGAAAAACTTTAAACAGATCACAATATCATATGAACCCTGTTAAAGAAGCTGCCAGACAGGAAGCTACCAACGGAAAGCCTTTTAAAATCACAGATGGTTTTTTAGGTGGCAATAATTCCGATAAAAAACGCCTTAAAAGTATTATTGAAAACTTATCAGAAAGTTTTACAGGCAGGCTTCTGCTGGAAAAAGCGAAAGAAAACAACTTCAGAATAGAGTTTGCTGAAGGAATGGAAGCTCTTGGTTCTTGCGATCCGTCTAAAAAAATGATTTATCTCAATCCTGATAATAACAAAGACAATTCAACTGTTACTCTTGCTCATGAACTGCGTCATTCAGTGCAGTTTTCTAACGGCATGAGCCTTAATATCGATACCGATGACATAAAAACCCAAATTCAAATAAACCGTGCAATGGAAGCAGATGCAGAAGCACATGCTGGATTAGTTGCATGGCAGTTAAAAAGCAACGGCAATGATAAACCATGGGAAGGCTTTGAAAGAGACGCTCCAATGGTTGCAAAAGCTCTAAAAAGTGAGATTATTAAGTTTGGCTGTGGCAAAATCAATTACAATATTATTCCTGAGATTCAATCTGCAGCCTTTAAAGGCTGGTACAAAGATTATGAAGTTCGTGAAGAATACGACCAACAGCATATTAATCTTTTAAAAGAAATGAAAGATGACGGAATAGCAAGCAATCTCACCTTTGACCGTGCCTGTAATGTTAACATTATTGTT
>DAOWDM010000206.1 GCA_030639035.1 Alphaproteobacteria bacterium | reverse complement strand
GCTATAGCAATCAAAGAAAGAATCAGTGTCGTTTCAGGATTTTTCAACAGCTTAGGAATCCCGCCAACAGCAGCTCCAGCCCCGATAAGAAGCAGCCAGCAACCAAGGACTATCCCGAAAACCAGCTCATTTCCAGTAAAAGCACTTAACAGCTCTCGCATAAGAGTAAGCTGGGTGATAACCGCCGAAATCCCCAACGCACACACAGCAAGAAAAATTACCGTTTTATGTGCAACAACATCATTCGTTATATATTTTTCACTTTGAGTTTTCATATTCTTTTTCAGAAAAATAGCGTTTTTTGACAAAAAGGGTTTTTCTTTTGTGTAATATACGGTATGATACACTCAGAATTATATTTAAAGTAAGAGAAAAAAACGTCATGGAAAATGAAAAATCAGTAAAAGCTGCTTTTTATACAAAGGTTGTTAAGTCTGAAGAAAACTCTCTTGTTTCTGTAGAACTGGCTGTTCCTATTAAACTCAGCGGTACGGTTGATGAAATATACCGCCTTTCTGAGCTTGTAAATAAAACGGCAAAAAGTGAGCTTGGCAAAGAAACTTTGGAAATTGCTGCAAAGGCAGGCTATACGGTTGGTTTCGTAGATACTTTATTTTGTTTTGGTTCTTGCAATGATATTAAAAAAACTATCAATCTTAATCCAATGTTTTCTGATGATAAACTTGTCGGAACTCTTGCCCATGAAGCTCGCCATGCAGGTCAGTTCTCTCGTGGAGCTTCAACGAGTGCAGTTGGAAACATTTCTGTTAAATCACAGATTATGCTTGATCGTGCTATGGAAGCCGATGCACAACGCACCGCCTGTATCGCAACTTGGGAATTAAAGCAAAAGGGCGATGAAAATGCGTATAAAGAGTTTGCTTTAAAATATCCTCTTATTACCAACTCATTTGAAAAAGCAGTTAAAAAGGGCGAAAATGCAGACACTGCCGTATTCAAAGGCTGGTATGATGATGACAAAATGAAGTCCATATATGAGGATACTTATCGCTATCAGGTAGAGTATGAAATGGACGATGACACAATGTTTCGTAAAGAATACACTAGCAAAGAAATTGTGGCTGATATTTGTTTTACTAAAGACGGCAAAGGTTATTTCACAGACTCCCATAAAATTCTTGAACAAGGCAAGTTTCTTGATGTTGAGCAGGAAACAATGGATTTTCTTCAAAAGTTCATGAAAGAACGCAAAGAAAGAGACGGTTTTACTCCTGACAAAAGCATTGATGAACTTCCAATTCGCTCAGACGCTTCAATTGCTGACACTCAAAAAAACACAGCTGTAATCATGGCAAAAGCTCAAAAAGGACGTTAGATTATGGAAATAAAATCATTAAAAGATGCTTTTGATAAAAGTCCTGTTGAGACTGAAGAATCGGCTGATTCCATAGAATTAGCTGTTCCTATTAAGCTATTGGGGACAAGCACTGATAAACGGCGACTTGCGGAAATTATAAACAGGGCTTCAAAAAGTGAGCTTGGTAAGAAAACTCTGGAAAATGCTGTAAAGGCTGGCTATTCGCTTGAATTTTCAAATATTCCGAATTTTGTAGGTGTTACTTATCCTGAGCAAAAAACGTTTTCTATTGGTAAAGAATTTAGTGATGAACGGCTTGTATCAACTCTTGTGCATGAAGCTGCTCATGTTCGTCAGCATGATAACGGTGCTTCTTACGACTTAGAAAACGGCACAATGAAAACACAGATTATGCTTATTCGTGCCATGGAAGCTGATGCAAATAGTGTTGCTTGTGCAGTAGGCTTTGAATTAAAGCAAAATGGCGATGAAGATGTTTATGAAGAATATAAAAAAGAATACCCTTTTATAGCAAATCCGTTTGAAAAAACTCTTGATGAAACAGGTGATGTTGATAAAGCATCAACTGCAGCATTCAAAGGCTGGTATGACAGCGACTGGCTAAAAGAAACATATGAAGACATTCTTATTGTTCAAAGATTCGACCATTTCGTTATGTTTGGACAAGATAAAGATATGAAGTTTGACAATGCCTACACTGGCAAAGAAATTGTTGATAAAGCCTGTTTAACTGAAAACGGAAAAAATTATTTCACAGATGACCCTAAAATTCTTGAGCAAGGCAAATTCATTGACATCAAACAAAACACAATGGACTGCATCAAGTCTCTAATGGAAAGCCGTAAGGAATCATATGGTCTTGAGTCTGATAAAAGCGTAAATGAAATACCTGTATATAATAAAGAAAAAGACGAATACGTTTATGAAAAGCCTTTTTCTGATAATGATATAATTGAGAACAAGCAAGAACTAGCTGTTCCTGTTAATATTTTAGGGACAAATGAAGAAAAACACCGTCTTGAGAAAATTATAAACAGAACTGCAAAAAGTGAGTTTGGTAAAAAAACACTGGAAGAAATAGCAAAAGCTGGATACACGCTTGATACTATTGAAATGGCAGGAACTGCTGGTTTACATAAAGGTAAATTTAAAACAATTACTCTTAATCCAACACTTTCTGATGACAATATGGTTGGAGTTCTTGCTCATGAGGCTCGTCATGCCTGTCAGTATCTCAATAACGTTGAATGGGATATACATCACGATACCATCAAGACTAAGATTATGCTTGATCGTGCTATGGAAGCAGATGCAGAACGGGCTGCTTGCGTAACATGCTGGCAATTAAAGCAAAATGGAGATGAACCTGCATATGCTGCATTTGAAAAAGATAGTATTCTTGTTGCTAAAGGTTTTGAATATTCTCTTAATGAAACTGGCAGTTTTTACAAAGCATCAACAGAAGCATTCAAATCATGGTATCAAAATCCATCAAGAAAAAATGCATATGACAAAGCTTATATTGTTAAAACGCTAGAGCGTGCTAAAAGTATAGACGCTGGCAATTTACTAAAATTTGACAAAGATTCAACTTGCAAAGAAATAATCAATAAAGTCTGTTTTGATGAAAATGGTAAAAATTACTTTATAGATAATCCTGAAATTCTTGAAAAAGGCAGAAACATCGGTGTTTATCCTGAAACAATGGATTGCATTAAAGATTTCATGAAATACCGCCAAGAAGAACATGGTCTTGAACCTGATAAAAGCATAAATGAAATCCCTGTATATGATTCAGAAAAATTTTCTTACGTTTATGAAAAGCCTAAAAACATAGCTGTAATTATGGCAACAGCCAGAAAAGGACGTTAGCCTATGGGAAAATCACTGACAAAAGCTTTTAATGGGACACTTTCTAAAGTTAAAGAAGTTCTAGATAAAGTTATAGACATTACAGCACCAGATTCTATTCGATTTATCGGCACAGAAGAAGAGCAGCTACGTCTCACCAAAATTGTAAACAGAACGGCACAAAGCAAGCTTGGCAGGGAGACGCTAGAAATTGCAGCAAAAGCTGGGTACTCCGTCAAATTTAGTACTTCAGATAAAGGAGGATCTGCTAATTCTATAAGAAAAGAAATAAATATAAATCCAACGCTTAATGATGCAATGCTTGTAATGGTTCTTGTTCATGAAGCTCAACATGCAAAGCAGTTCTCTCGCAAATCTTTGTTAAAAGACGTTAAAAAGAACTCAATTAAAACTATGATTATGTTTGACCGTGCATCAGAAGCCGATGCTCAGCGTACATCATGCATAACAGGCTGGGAGTTAAAGCAAAAAGGAGATGAGTTTCCATACAAAAATTTTGCTGATGATTCCCCTCTTATTACTAGGTCGTTTGAAAAAGCAGTTAAAAAAGGCGGTAATGCTGATATGGCGGCTTTCAAAGGCTGGTATGACGATGGTGAAAGAAAATCAGCATATGAAAAATCGTATATTGTAAACCATCTAGTATCATTTCAAGTAAAGTGCAAAGACGATAAATTAAAATTTAACAAGAACTGCACAGGCAAAGAAGTTACTGACAAAATGTGCTTAACTACAGAGGGCGAAAATTATTTCACAGATGATGCTGGTATTCTTGAAAAAGGCAAGTTTCTTGATGTTAAGCAGGAAACAATGACTTTCCTTAAAAAATTTATGATGACTCGTGAAATCGTACATGGCTTAGAATCGGACAAAAGTCTTGATGAAATATCGATTCGTTCAGAAAAAAATAACTTAAATTACAAACAGCAAAAACAGACTCCTCTGAACAGTAGCAAAACTAAAGCTTCTACTGCTATTGCAAAAGAAATTATAAATAAAACAAAAAGAACAGGGTATTAGTGTTTTTAATAAAAGACATATTATATTATGTGCGTGAATCACTTGTTTGCTCTAGTGTTTATGGAAATAAATAGAAAAAGGTGGGTTTTTTGACAAAAAAGACTTTATTTTAATAAAAAATACGTTATTATATTTATTGAGGTTAATTAAAGGAGTTTGTTGTGGATAAAAAATCAGTAAAAAATGCTTTTGAGAAGGTTCATGGAAATGAATCGAGCGAAGCTAAAGAATCTGCACTGGCTCTTGATGTTCCTATTAATCTTGTAGGAACAGAGGAAGAAAAAAATCGCCTTACCAAAATTACAAACAGAATGACAAAAAGCAGTTTTGGCAAGGATACCTTAGAAATAGCTGCAGAAGCTGGTTACTCTATTTGTTTTGTAGATGGTTTACCTGGCTTAGGTGTTTGTGATCGTCATGAAAAAACAATCAGTCTTGGTTCTTCTTTTAATGATGATATGCTTGTGATGGCTTTGTCTCACGAGGCACGCCATGCAGGACAGTTTATTCGTGAACCATGGTTAGATGATATAGAGCACGACTCGCTTAAAGCTCAGATTATGGTTTCTCGTGCTATAGAAGCAGATGCACAAAGCGTTTCATGTATGGTTTGCTGGGAGCTAATGCAGCAAGGCGACAGAGATGTATATGGAAACTTCAGAAGCGTTAACAGGCTTATTTCTAGAAGATTTGAAAAAGAACTTAGAAAAAAAGATGCCAATATTGGCAAAGCTATGACAGAAGCTTTTGAAGGCTGGTATGACAATGATCAGTTAAAATCAGCTTATGAAGAAATTTATTATGTAGACCGTTTGAGTGCTATCTGTAGAGATGGTTATGGTGCAGAATTGAAAATGGATAGAAATCTTACAGGCAAAGAACTTGTTGATAAAGTTTGTTTTGCAGGAAAAGATGTAATATATTTCACTGGTGACCCTAAAATGCTTGAAAGCGGTTCGTTCCTTGATGTCAATGATAAGACAATGAGTTATTTCAAAAGGTTCATGAAAGAACGCAAGGAAAAATACGGTCTTGATGCAGACAAGACTTTGGAAGAAATTCCTTTGCGTGATAATCGTTACGATGCTTATTCTAAGAATAAAGAAAATCATTCAAGCGATGAGTTTAAAGAACGTCAGAAAAATGCACGTACAAAAATTGATGAAAGAAAAGATGATAGAAGAAACGCTAGAGAAAAGCTTCGTGCTAGAAGTGCTATCAAAGCCCAAGCTTCTCGTTAATTAAAGAATTATTGTAAAACCTTAGAAAGGAAGAACGTTATGTCAGATGAAAAAACAGCCGTAGAAAAGCTTGCTGTTCCTATTGAACTTATAGGAGACGATGAAAATAAAGAGTATCTTGCTCGCATTGTAAACAGAGCCGCAAAGAGTGAGCTTGGCAAAAAAACGTTGGAAATTGCAGCAGAGGCTGGTTTTACTCTTGATTCTGCTCCAGTTAAACTTACTGCTGGTATTTGTATGCCTGATACAAAATATATTGGTATCAGTTCTTTACTTTCAGAAGATTTGCTGGTTTCAGCTCTTATTCATGAAGCTCGCCATGCAGGTCAGTTTGCTCGTGTAACAGGAGATAATGTTACTCGTGATAATGTTAAAACACAGATTATGTTTATTCGTGCCGAAGAAGCCGATGCTCAAGCTGTTGCATGTGCTTCTGCTTGGGAAATGAAGCAGGAAGGTGATGAAAAAGCATTTGAAACATTCAAAAAAAATAATCCTGAAATTGCAAAGCCTTTTGAAGAAGCTATTGAAAAAGGTGCTGATATTAGTACAGCAACAACAGAAGCTTTCAAAGGCTGGTATGATAATGGTCCAGTTAAATATCAATATGAAAAACATGCTTTGGTTTCACGTCTTACAGACATAACTTCAAGAATGCAGCGTTCTGGCGAACTGAAGTATGACAGAGATCTTAAAGGAAAAGATATTACAGATAAACTTTGTTTTGCCAAAGAAGGCGAAAGTTACTTTAAAGGTGATCCAGAAGTTCTTAGAGAAGGCAAGTTCATTGATATTGAGCTGTCAACAAAGAATGGTTTAAAACGGATAATGGGTTTTCGTGAGAAAAGCAGTGGTCTTAAACCTGACGCTAGTTATGAAAGTCTTCCTATTCGTGATAACGAGTATACAGACCTTTATAAAAACAAGTCTTTTAAACAAAAATCTAGTTCTAGCGATAGACCTGTTGTTGTGGATACTGACAAACGTCAAGATGAGGCAAAGAAAAGAATCGAAGCTGCAAAAGAAAGATCTGCAAAAAGAGCTGCTCTTGCTGCAAAGAAAGCTTCTATGGCAAATGCTAGATAGTTCTTTATAAGACTAAAGAATGTTAATTAAACTGGAAGCGTTATTTAAATGCTTCCAGTTTTTTATGCAAAAATAAAATAGAAAAAACACGCTATTGTTGACAAAAACAGTTTCTTTGTTTTGTATTTTACGTTATGATGTATTGGTATTAAAAATAAGGTGCAAATTATTATGGCAAGTAAAGAATCTATAGCGACAGCTTTTTATAAAGATAACTCAGAAAAAGATGTTTCTGCTTCTGCAGAATTAGCAGTTCCTATCAAGCTTTTAGGCACGACAGAAGAAAAAAAACGTCTCACAGAGATTGTAAATAAAGCATCAGAAAGTAAGCTTGGTAAAGAAACATTAGAATTTGCTGCTAAAAACGGCTTTACGCTTGATTTTACAAGTATTCTTGGTGTGTCTGGTGTTTGTGATGGAAACAAAAAAACTCTCAGCATTGACCCTTTCGGTCATAACAATAATCTTGCATGTATTCTTGTGCATGAATCTCGCCATGCCTGTCAAATTATCCGTGAGCCATGGCTCAGTAATCGTGATAAAAATTCGACAATAAAAACCCAAGTTATGATGCTTCGTGCTATGGAAGCCGATGCACAAAGAGCATCTTGTGTAGCAGCATGGCAAATAAAACAAAATGGAGATGCAAAGGTATATACTACTTTCGCTCGCAAAAATCGCTTTACTGCAGAGCCATTTGAAAAAGCTCTGAATGAAGGCCGCAGTCTTGATGAAGCCTCAACAGAGGCATTCAAAGGCTGGTACGACAATGATAATATTAAGACATCATATGAAAAATCTTTTTTTATTGGACAGCTGGGAGCTCTTAAAAAAGAAGGCAAAGACGATATTCTGGAATTTAGTAAAAACATCACAAATCAGGACGTTGCCGACAAAATCTGTATTGATGATGACGGCAAATCTTACTTTACAGATAATCCCAAAATTTTTGAAAGCGAGAGCTTCCTTGGTATTAACAAGGAAACAATGAGCTTTCTTGAGGATTTGATGAAGTGGCGTGAAAAAGAACAAGGGCTTTCTCCTGATAAAACTTTGAAAGAAATTCCTTTGCGAGATTCTGAAAAACCTTTGATTGATGAACGTCAGGAGCAGGCAAAAAAAGAAATTGCGAACAAAAAACACTCCAAAGAAGAAACTAGAAAAGTTTTTATGGCAAAGAATTTTGCTAAATTAGGTCGTTAATTAGTATTCTGATTTAAAAGACAAAAGATTCTATTATGAATAATGAAAAATCAATAAAAAAGCTTTTGATGAGCCTTATACATGGCAAGCAGACGCTCCTTCTGAAGAGCTTGCCGTTCCTATCAAGCTTTAGGCACGACAGAAGAAAAAAACGTTAGAAGATGTAGCTAAAGTAGGCTATTCCATCGAACTCATGATAATTCCTGGTTCTTTTGGTGTTTGCAATCCTGAGCAAAAAACTATTTATCTTAATCTGTCTTTTGAAGAAGATAGGCTTTTGTTGTCTCTTGCACATGAAGCTCGTCATGCAGTTCAGTTTGACCGCAAAACAATCCCAGATTTTGAACATGATACGATGAAGTCTCAGATTATGATGGCTCGTGCTATGGAAGTCGATGCTCAACGTGTCGCTTGTGCAACAGGTTGGGAGTTAAAGCAAAAAGGAGATGAAGCTCCATATAAACATTTTTCTAATGAAGACCATCTTATTGCTAAAGCAGGGTTTAGCTGGTCAAATGAACTTTGACAATGATTTTTCTGGTAAGGATATTGTTGAAAAAATCTGTCTCACCGAAGATGGAAAAACTTATTTTACAGACGATGTAAAGATTCTTGAAGAAGGCAAGTTTGTTGATATTAATCATGAAACAAAAGACTTTTTAACACGATTTATGGAAGGTCGAAGAAAAACATTTGATCTTGCACCAGATAAAAGCCTGAACGAAATTCCTGTGCTGTCTAAAGCAAAAGATAAATACACCAAAGAAGAAGTTTTCCCTGATAAAAAAGCCTCTATGACAAATGCGATTCTAAATAAAGCTCAATGGGGGCGGTAGAATTTAAAAACACAGGCTAAAATATCTTTTTTAGCCTTAATGGAAGAGAATTTGGCGGGTTGATTATGAATTCGCCATTTTTAAGTTTTTTTACAAACCAGTTGCGGTTACCTGCGTTTTTTATAAGAACAGCTGGTTTAATCGCATTATATCCTCGCAAATGAGTTTTGTATGAACCGCCATTTGCCCAGTATTCAAGCTCATCTGTCAGCTGTTTGTCGGTTAGCTTTTCTGCTTCTTTGTTATGCCAGAAATTGATGAGTTCCTGCATGTTTTCAGGATTGATTTCCAGCTTTTCTTTTTTAAGCTGCTGTCTTACCTGTTGCCATGAAGCGGCTTTTTCTGCCAGAGAAACAGCCTGTTTGAAATCATCATTACTCATTGGTTTTTTCCAGTCATTACGATTCCGTTATCAACCTTACTTGTCATTCTCAGCCCAAAGGGCTGGGAATGACAGCGAGTCGAAAAATCATCAAGCATCAAGATTTACTACGTCCAGTGCGTTGTTTTGAATGAACTCACGTCTTGGTTCTACGACTTCTCCCATGAGAGTTGAGAAAACTTCTTCTGCTTCATCAGCATGTGGAACTTTCACTTGAAGCAAAGAGCGTACTTCTGGGTCAAGAGTAGTTTCCCATAATTGTT
This sequence comes from Alphaproteobacteria bacterium, assembly GCA_030639035.1. Taxonomy (GTDB): domain Bacteria; phylum Pseudomonadota; class Alphaproteobacteria; order DAOWDM01; family DAOWDM01; genus DAOWDM01. Next base: position 3,686 of record DAOWDM010000206.1, on the reverse strand, counting down.
CAGGATTCATCTCACCAAGACCTTTGTAACGCTGAATGCTCATGCCCTTGCGTCCTGCTTTGATGATTATGTTAAACAGTGAAACAGGTCCTGTAATTTGTGTTTTTTGTTCTTTGATTTCAATTATTGACGGGTTTTTGTAAACTTCCATTAACTCGTCTGACATTTCATCGAATTTTCTGGCTTCAGCACTAGCTATCATCACAGCATCAATAGTATGAATTTCTGTTACTCCACGTAATTTGCGTTGGAAAATATAGCCATTGTCATCTGTTCGTGAAGATGTCCAGCCTCGTTCATATTCAGGTTCTATGCTGTCAATATATTTTACAACTTTAGCTAGTTTTTCATTTACTGTTTCAGAGTTCTTTTCATCAAGCATAGCACTGTTCAGCAAGCCGTTGATTGCTAACTGTTCGATGATTTTTGCTGGAACACGTTTTGCCAGAGCAGTTACAAGCTGAGATGCAGTGCGTGCATGTTTTACGATAGCAAGTAAATCTTCTCCAGCATGTTGAGCACCGTCATCTAAAGTCAAAACTGAATCCTGAACTCCGCCATTAATCAAATAATTATCAAGCTGAGCATCATCTTTTAGATAAAGCTCGGAATTTCCTCTTTTGACACGATACAGCGGAGGCTGTGCAATATACAGGAAACCTTTTTCAATAAGTTCAGGCATTTGACGGAAGAAAAACGTCAATAGCAGAGTTCTAATATGGCTTCCGTCCACGTCCGCATCTGTCATGATAATGACTTTGTGATAGCGGCATTTTTCAATGTTGAAATCATCTTTACCTATACCTGTTCCAAGTGCAGTTATAAGCGTTCCTATTTCAGCAGAGCCTAACATTCTGTCGAATCTAGCACGTTCAACATTCAGGATTTTACCTTTAAGAGGTAAAATAGCCTGATTTTTACGGTTTCGTCCCTGTTTCGCAGAACCTCCAGCGGAGTCTCCTTCCACAATAAACAATTCTGATAGAGCAGGGTCTTTTTCCTGACAGTCGGCAAGCTTTCCAGGTAGAGAAGAAATGTCCAGAACATTTTTACGTCTTGTAAGGTCTCTTGCTTTGCGGGCAGCTTCACGAGCAGTTGCAGCTTCTACGACTTTCTGAACAATCATTTTAGCTTCTGCTGGATTTTCTCCAAGCCACTGCTCAAGCTTGTCGCTTACAATGCTTTCGACTACAGGACGCACTTCAGAAGAAACCAGCTTGTCTTTTGTTTGAGATGAGAATTTTGGATCAGGAACTTTGATGGAAAGAACGCAAGTCATTCCCTCACGCATATCATCACCAGACAGGCTGACTTTTTCTTTTTTCAAAAGCCCTGATTTGTTGGCGTATGTGTTTATTGTACGAGTAAGGGCACTTCTAAAACCTGCAAGGTGAGTTCCGCCGTCTCTTTGTGGAATATTGTTTGTAAAACAAAGAGTTGTCTCGTGATAGCTGTTAGTCCACTCAAGAGCAATATCAACAACAGTCCCGTCTTTTTCACCAGACGCTACAAGTGCAGAAGAATGAATAGCCGTTTTAGAGCGGTTAAGAAACTTAACATAAGCCTCTATACCGCCAGCATAGTTCAGGTCTATTACTTTAGATTCTCCGCTTCTGTCATCGACAAGACGCAAAAAAGCACCTGAATTAAGAAACGCCAGCTCACGCATACGGTGCTCAAGAGTAGCAAAATCAAATTCTACATTTGAAAAAGTTTCTGTTGACGGAAGAAAAGTTATTTCCGTACCTGTACGACCTTGTGAATCACCAACAACTTTAAGAGGTTCAACAGCTTTGCCGTCTTTGAACTCCATAAAATGCTCATGACCTTTACGCCATATTTTAAGCTTCATCCACTTGGAAAGAGCGTTAACAACAGACACACCAACACCATGCAAACCGCCAGAAACTTTATAGGAATTCTGATCAAACTTTCCGCCTGCATGAAGCTGAGTCATAATAACTTCAGCAGCAGAAACGCCTTCGCCTTTATGAATTCCAACAGGGATTCCTCGACCGTTATCTCTAACCGTTACAGAACCGTCTCCGTTCAAAATGACATCTGCACGGTCGCAGTGTCCAGCAAGAGTCTCATCAATAGAGTTGTCCAGAGTCTCATAAATCATATGATGCAAGCCAGAACCGTCATCAGTATCACCGATATACATTCCAGGGCGTTTTCGTACAGCATCAAGACCTTTCAAGACCTTAATAGAAGTTTCATCATAAACTGGCTGTGTAGTTGCGTTTGTTTCAGTTGTCATAATTATATGATTCTCTATGTTTTAATTAACGGCATATATTCTATTTTTCATGGAAACTTTGGAGTCATGTACATGAAAAAACTGAGCTCTGTTTCCAAGTTCTTTAAATAATCCTACATCTGTTCCTGTCAGCCATGATTGGGCATTAAGAGAACAGAGTTCTTCAAATAACGTTTTTCTACGGTCTTCATCAAGATGAGCAGCAATTTCATCAAGCAGTAAAATAGGAGCTTTACCATTAGTCGCTACCTGTGCTTTTGCTTGAGCTAAAATCATTGCAATCAAAAGAGCCTTTTGTTCTCCAGTAGAGCATAAAGCTGCATTCATACATTTTTCTATGTGCCAGACTTTAAGGTCTGTTTTATGAACTCCGCTTGAAGCACTTCCTTTTATAGCATCAATATTTCTATCTTTTTCCAGAAATTCACACAGCTTGTCTTCTGCTTTCAAAGCAGGCATGTCATCAAGCCATTCTTCCACCAGTCCGTCTAAAGCTAAATTAGCCACAGGAAAAGGACCTTCGGATTCACTCATAACCTTTATTAGTCGTGCTATTATTTCTTTTCGAGCGGCGGCTACGGCTATTCCTTGCTCTGCCATAGTTCTTTCAAGAACAGATAGCCATGATTTATCACCAACATTTTCTTTTAATAGTCTTGTTCTTTGCTTCATTGCGTGAGTATAAGCTGCTGTCCGCTTTGCGTGATTCGGGTCAAAAGCATACACAAGCCTGTCAAGAAACCTCATTCGTGCAGATGCTCCGCCTTGAAAAAGCCTGTCCATATCAGGAGTAAGCCATATAGCGGTTAAAACATTCCCAAGGTCTGCTTGACTTTTTGCCTGTTGCCCATCAATTCGCACTACACGACGCTCGGAAGCATTTTCAAAGCTGGTGCGTTTTTCACAGCCAGTTCCAATATCAGTAATATCATTAAAATTCTGCACAGAAGCAGCTACAGCCCATAATGCAGAAGAAGGAAGGTTGTCGTTTCCTGTTTTTATTCTAGCAACATCGACAAGTTTTGCTCGTCTTAGTCCTCTCCCAGGGATAAGAAAAGACAGTGCTTCAAGAATATTTGTTTTTCCTGCTCCGTTTGAACCTGTAAGTACAACAGGTCTTGAGTCCATTTCCATTCTAAGATGCGAATAATTCCTAAAGTCTGTAAGAGTCAATTTAGACACACCTACTCGACCTGCTTCATTAAATACAGGCGAAAAATCCGTTTGCGGTAGATTGTTTCTTGCTAAAGCTATCACACCCTCATCGGCATCAAAACGTAAATTGAACCAGCATCATCTACTTCATGTACTACTGTAGGTGAAGCCGCATCGGACATGGCAAACCGTACATTGCCACTGCGTACTTGCTGTAAAATATCCAGCAAATAACGTGAGTTAAAACCAACTTCTATAGCCTCATCAT
>DAOWDM010000114.1 GCA_030639035.1 Alphaproteobacteria bacterium | reverse complement strand
GATATAGGCGAAAAAGTCTAATCGTTTCATTATTATACTTTGTCAAATCCCATTCAATGTGTTCTGAAACATACAGTTTTTCTGTTTGTTTGTGGTTATTAAAACACACTATCAGAGGGTCAAGATGTCGGGCTTTCCATGCTTTAATTAGAATTGGAACATAGATGTTTCCTTTGTATATATAAGAGGATAATTTTTCAATTTCGCTTCTTATGCAAGATACATCTTCTTTCCCCTCTAACATAGAATAGGAAAAAATTAGATTATCAAGCCATTCTCCTTTTGACAGGACAACGCTGTCTCCTATTTCGTCTAGCCATAGTTGAGGGTCAATTCCCAAAGCTGTTCCGTGTCCTATTCTGTCTCCTCTTTCAAATCCAAGGAACTCAGCTGCTTCATAAACAGCACGAATACCAGAAACAAGATGTATAAAGTCTTCTCCTGCATGATATGTGAAATGCTTAAAGCCTTTTCTTCGCAATAGTCTGTAAATCGGAGCAAAAACTTCAGGAGGAGTTTGAAGCTCGTTAGAAGCAGCATCAATGCCTGTTAATAATTTATTGATTAAGGTGTTGCTTCTTTTGGCTGCAAGTAAGGCATAGGCTTGTTTTTCAAGATCTCTTCTTAAACTTTGGTGTCTTATGCCAAAGACGTTGGTTTTTTTATTAAAACTATCATCTTTCTTGATGAAATGAGCTGTTAAACACAGGTTTAATTTATGTTCCAGTTTAATCTTGTCATTAGAATAAATATCGAAATGTTTTTTCCCTGTTTGGTATTCTCCAAAACCAGATATGATTTTTTCTAACAGTTTGATATTCTTTCTGCATGTATCTTTTGGAGAAAATCGTCCTTCTATTAATGCAATATCTTTATCAGAGCGACCAGAAAACTGGTTAAATCTTTGCAGGTATTCTTTTTCGGAGCTATCTCTAAGCTCGTTTAGTGTGATTTTTTGAAACTGATCAAAACCAATTTGCTCTACTTGCTGGACAAGAAGTTTATTCATAAAGCCCATTAAAAGAAGATAAAGATGAAAAGCATGTGTAAAAGCATCATCTTTGTTTTTACCTTCAAGATATTTGAAAGCCTGAATATAGAACAATCCCTCTGATACAGTCGGAGAATATCTGCATAAAAACGGAAGAGCAAACCAATTTTGCATCGGGTGTTTTTGCCGTTCTGTTGTGTCTTTATCAGTTGATAGAATTTGCAGATTGCTTTTAATGCCATAAATATGCTTGACCATCATTTCACGAAGCCTTCCAGCTAAACGAATGCGGTCTAGTATTTTTTTGGAAGTTAAGCCATCTTCAACCTGTTCAAACTGCTCTTTAACATATTCATCTTTGGTAATGTCTATAAAAGATTTATAGAACTCATTAGGCTTTTTAAGAGCATGCAGCCAGACGAAATCAAATTCTGTTGAGCCGTTTAGATGAGCATGTAAATCTATTAAACCTTCATTTTTAATCAATGTTTCAAGCTGAGGAAAATAAGGGCTTGGAAGTGTCGTTTTTCCTATATTAGAAACAAGTTTTTCTTTTACATAATCATCGTTGATGTAATGCTTTTCAGGAACTCCAAATTCTTTATAAAGCTTAAATGCAACAAGAGCCAAAGGAGGTATGCGAGGAAGCAAATCCTGCCATGACGCAAACTGGAAATCTTTAATATAAATGACATTGCTTTTTGTAAAGAGATACTTGTTAGTAATATTATCAAAAACCGAGATTATAATTCCATCTATAGATTTATCTTCAGCCAGATACTTTTCCCGTTGCTTACGGTAAATATAATCAGGTTTTTGATTATCAACATGATGCTCCGTAACAAGCAAATGCCGCAAAACATCTTCATGTTTAGGAGAACCCCCACCAAGGTATTCCCCCAAACTATACCCATCCGCCAAAAGCTGTCTAAGAATTAAATCAGGCATTATTTATTCTTTATTTAACACATCTTTTACTATTTGTTCGCATTTCTTTAAAGCCGTAGGGCTTGGCTTGTTGTTATATTCATCATTGAATAATTCCCTACATTTCTTTTTTATCATTGTAGTTAATTTAATTATATCTCGTTTGCCGTCATTCATATTCTGAACAAATTCTTTTAATAGTTTGGCATCATTTTTATATAAAGGGCGTCTTCTTTTCTTTTTTTCTTTCTTTTTTTCTTCCTTCTTTTCTTTAGAGCTTTTAATTTTAACTTTATTTAGCAAAGTATATAATCCTTCTTTATTACCTTCTTCTTTGCCAGATATTTTCTTAAAGACATCACTGTTTGAATTAAGATAAAGCAACCACACAGGGCATGAAACAATCCAATCAAAGAAAGGAAATGCTGTTTTCTCTGTTTTCTTTAAATTATTTATAAAAATATTATCTGAGGTTACAGGATTATTTAATTGAACCTCCTCAATATCTTGTTTATTCAGAGCTTCTTCAACTAAAACAGCATTTAAAAATGCTATTATGAAACGGTGAAAAATTTCACCAAGGAACTTATTTTTAGATTTAGCATCCGCATCTATGCTTGTTAGAGTGTAATACAATCTTGAGTAAATCCTTCCCATAACATATATAGGGACATTGCGGTTGTTATCATCCTTTTTTGCCCATTCAAGAAATGTTTCAAAAAATTTATATGTTTGTTTATCTGTTTCATCAGAAGATTCTGGTTGATTCTTATTATTTGTTTCGCCTGTATCTTCTTCATCATCTTCTTCAAAATCTGAACTTCGATAATCCGTTGCTGTTGGTGTTGGATAATCTCTTGTTTGAGCAAGAACCTTTGCTTTTATCATTAATTTTTGAATTGCTTCATCATCATTTTTGTCTGAACGGGCTTCTCGTATAAGTTCTCCTATAACAGCTAACAAAGACCATATTGAATATAAAGGCTCTCTTCTGCCTTTTTCATTAATTGAAAGAAACATTGGAAAAGCTGCAAGGTATGCATGGGATTTTGCTTTATCGTTTATACAATCATTAATAAGTAAACTTGTATCATCTGTAGGATTATTTCTATATAAAACAGCCGTTCCTCTAAAAATACTTGGAGCAGGTTTGGAGTATGTTGTTCTTCTAATGGCACTTGAAGTAGGTTTTACTTTATCCCTGAAATATATTGATGAAAAACGTGAAATTGTTAATGCTGTATCTGCTTGTGATAAGCCTGTATAATCCATATATCCTTTAAAGCGTTCCGTAAAATTATTTCTATGAACAGCTCTTGTTGTTAGATTATCTGTAAAATTATAAACTTCGCTAGTAAGACCTGCCTTTATCATATAATCAAAATATAATTGAGGTTTTTTGCGGAACATATTAGAAAGAACCGCTCCAACAGCAAGCATACAGTTGTTTTCAGATCTTTTTTCAAGATCTGCTTTAAGCCTGTATCCATGGCTTAGTAAATTATGTTTCGCCAGATTTGATACAATAATGCTTAAAATCGTTTTTTCTTGAGGATTTTTCAAATCGTAAGTGTCAAAGCCATATTTTTGAAGATGAACTGTGAAAATATCAATAAGTCTTTCGACCATAAAATCAGCTTTAAATTTACCATCTTTTTGACAAGTATAATACGCATACAGTAACTGCACTAAACTTCGTGTAGTATCATTTAAAAGATACTCTTTATAAATATCTTTATCTGATAAATTTGTAATAAACAAAACATCTTTGATGAATGTTTTAATACTATGATTAATTTCTGCATTTTTTTCGTTATGCTTATACTTGATTTCGATTCTATGGTCTTTTCTGACTTCATATATAGTTTTAAGGGATATGCGTTTTTCTGGTTTTAGGAGTTTTAAGAGATATTGGTCTTCGAGTTCGTCTATTGTTTCGATGAAATTTTCGGCTTTATTTTTTTCGTAACCTGACAGGACGTTGCTTTTGAAAAGTGTATCGCCAAAATTATCCCATTGTTTTAATCGGACAAGTTTTTGATATAGCTGAATATCGCCAAGCATAACTGTAATAATCTGAGGTGAGGTCATGTGTTTTCTAATAACCTCAAGAACGCTCCACCCAACAGAAAAAGACGTGTCAATATCATCAAAAGCAATAATAAACGCTTTTTTATTGAGCAGTTTCAGGCTGTTGTTAATAAATTCATGGAAATGTTTTTCAAGTTTATTGTTGTCGCTAACGGCAACTAATGCCTTCTCCATAACATGGGTTGGGTCATTCCATCTTTCTTCATCTAAAAAATTTTGACCAAAGCCATCTTCACAAGACAGCCCTTTTGCAAGCATTCTTAATGATTCCAACCAGTCATTATATTCGCCTTTGGTATGTTTATTGTCTTTACATGATTTTTTTTGATGTTCATCAACACTTTCTTTAATTCGTGCAACAATGTTCAGAAATAAAAACTCCTTACCACCATTTATAAGCGTTGGATCAATAACTCCAATAGTTTCAATTGTGCCATCATTTATGTCGGGATTTTTAATAATATCTTTGACTTTGTCTTCATGAATCAAGTTAAACATATTTTGTATAAATGTCGTCTTACCGCTTCCACGACGACCGATAATAGTTATCGTATCATCAAGGCTTTCTGGAGGATCATAAAGATTTGTTGTTTTTGGGCATTCTTCCAGCTTTTTTTTGTATTTTTTTGCTCTTTTCAAGCATTCATCTATATGCTCAAAAAAACGTTGCATGGCTTCCTGCTGAATAATCTCATTCGGGTCTTTATAAGGTTGAACATCACGAACCTTATCAAGATCAATTATAATCGTTTCCTTATCTGAATTTTCAGCCATGCCTTAATTTCCTTTAAAAATATTCCTGAGACTTATCTTATAGATATTATCCGTTGCTTCAATTATAAATAGAATCTATTTTAAGCACTTTTCATAAAAACATGTATTGAGTAAACGTTTTTCATGAGGTAGAATTGTTTTTCAGGCTTTATGTTTTTTTAGAACAGAAATTAACGTTAGGAAACAGTATTTCATGATAGAGAGTTTTCAGAATCAGGTGTCAGGAGCGGTTACTGTTTTGCTTAACAGGATACTTCCAGAAAAGGCTACTCCTGCTGGTTATGCTGCTCTGATAGATGTATTTAATCTGAAAGCTCCTCTTCCTCGCATGCTTTCTGCTATTGGAAAGCGTCATAAGGTTTATGAGAAAAACTCGTGGCGTATTATGACGCCTCGTCATGCTCCTGATGCTACGCTGACAAGTCATCTGGTTTTTGCTCTTAAATATGAAGGGCTTGATTTGGCTGTGCTTAAGCGTCTGTTTGAAGCAACGGATGCAGAACCAATAGAAGATATTGTACATAACGCTCCAACAGGTAGTTATTCTAGGCGAATATGGTTTTTGTACGAGTGGCTTACTGGTAAAAGGTTGTCTTTACCAGATGCGGAAACAGGTCAGTATGTTTCTGTGCTTAATGACAAACAACAGTATGGAGCTGCTGGAGAAACATCTACAAGACATCGTGTAAAAAACAATCTTCCTGGCTCTCCGTCTTTTTGTCCTCTTGTTTTTCGTACGGAAGCTCTTGAAAATTTCATACGGCTTGATTTGGCAACACGAGCTAAAAATATAATCGGAAAAGTGTCAAAAGATATTATGGCTCGTACAGCTGCTTTTCTTTTATTAAAAGATTCAAAATCAAGCTATGCCATTGAAAGTGAAGCAGCACCGCAAAACCGAATACAGAGATGGGGGCAAGCTATTGGTGAAGCTGGACGTCATTCACTGAGTCTTGATGAACTTATACGTCTTCAAAAGATAGTTATAGGTGATACAAGATTTGTAAAAACAGGTCTTCGCAATCAAGGAGGTTTTGTTGGTGAGCATGATCGCAACAGCCGTATGCCTATACCAGATCACATAAGTGCACGTTATGAGGACTTGCCTTCTCTGATTGATGGAATGGTTGCGTTTGACAATAATATCTCAGAATATTTTGATCCAGTTATAGCAGCCGCCGTTCTTGCTTTCGGCTTTGTTTATATTCATCCTTTTGAAGATGGAAATGGGCGTATTCACCGCTATCTGATACATCATGCACTTACCAGAGGAGGCTTTAATCCAGCAAATATAATTTTTCCTATATCTGCCGCAATTTTAGAAAACATTGATACATACAGAGAAGTGCTTGAAGATTATTCAAAACACCTGTTACCGCTTATTGAATGGAATCCAACACCTGATGGAAATGTCAGCATTTTAAATGATACAGCTGATTTCTACCGTTTTTTTGATGCCACAAAACATGCAGAGTTTCTGTATTCATGTGTGCAGAAAACCGTAGAAAAGGATTTGCCAGAGGAAACAGATTTTCTAAGACGTTATGACATGTTTAAAACTAGCATTGAAAATATAGTTGATATGCCTGACATGACGATTGACCTTCTTTTCCGTTTTTTACAGCAGAACAGCGGAAAACTTTCCAATCGTGCAAAAGAAAAAGAATTTTCAGGTTTAACGAAAGATGAAGTTACTCATATAGAGCAGCTTTATGCTGAAACTTTTGAAGTATGAACCTTTATTAAATCATAATTGCTGTTGAGTTAAAACGAATATAGGGAGTTTTAACTATTCAACATCAATTTCTTCTTTTTGCATGGAATTGTTTGTTTGTGACAGCCCAAAACACACAGGAACTCTAAACTTTATTCTGCTAGAAGTTTCTTTTTCAGCACCTCCTGAAAACACACTGATAT
>DAOWDM010000184.1 GCA_030639035.1 Alphaproteobacteria bacterium | reverse complement strand
TTTTTATATATTTAAAAAGTAACTTGAAATAAAAAAAGCTATGTTTCATTAAAGAGTTGCTATTTTACATAGTTTTTAAACTAACGCTTGTCATGCTTGAACCAGTCTCCGCTTGTCATACTCAAACCAAAGGTTTGGGTATCCAGACTTCTTTCTTTATCTTTTTTCTTTACCAGCATTCTGGATTCCCAAGCCTGTGGCTTGAAAATGACAATGATTGTGATTTTTTTGAGCATAACTAAATCAAAAAGGTTCTAGCAATACTGTTATGGAATATAGCTTAAAAAAGCTTACTTATGAAGAAATCAGGCTTTTTTGGTGCGCCCGGGAGGATTCGAACCTCCAACCGCTTGATTCGTAGTCAAGTACTCTATCCAATTGAGCTACGGGCGCATAAGTTAGTATAGGTTATATACTCAAACATTAACAACTATGCAAGCATAATCTTTAATTGGTGGGGGCGGGGAGACTCGAACTCCCAAGGTGTTGCCACCGGTGGATTTTGAATCCACTGCGTCTACCAGTTCCGCCACGCCCCCACTGTACATGCAAGCTATAAAAACTTGATTGTTTTTACTATTACATTATAAATAATTCAAGTCGTTTTTTCAGTATATTTCACTTAATCTTGTTTTTTTGGGCTTTAGTTTCTTTCGTGCAAAGCGTCCGTTGTTGATAAATCTTTCAACAGCACCAACAACTATTTTATTATTTAGTATAAAAGTGTGGATTGCATTGACATGAAGAAAGTCGCTAGAACCTTTGAGCTGCGTTTCTTCAACCGTTACAAGACCGTCATTGTCTTTGTTTAGAAAAGGATCGAATCCTTTTGTAGTTTTTCCTCTGCCTCCAGCTATAACACCGAATTCTGTATTTATTTCAGGTATGTTTTTAACTTTTGCTGGGGTAAGTTCCGACAAGCACGAACCCATAAGAAGTTTAATAGGTAAAATGTTTTTTAAGAATGCTGCTGTTTTAGAACCCTGATTCGGAGGGGCTATCATAACAATCCGTCCAATAGCTATTCTGTCTTTCCACGCACTGTTTTTTGCTAGAACTTTCCTTAGAATTATCCCGCCAAGACTATGAGTAACAAAAGATACTGTTTTTACACCGTCTAAATTGTTTAGTAGTTCTTCAAGGTTATTTGCATGAGTGTTTATATCTTGCCTTGTGCTTGGATAATTTATGGCAATCGCTTCGTTTCCAAGCTTTTTAAGGTGTTGTTGAATCTTTTTAAATGAGCGTTTTGTACGTCCAAGTCCATGTATTAAAATTATAAGATTTTCTGATTCAGCAGGAACTTCCCATGTTTCAACAAGCCTGATAAAATCTTGTTTGCATTGTTCTTTAGTGCCTTTTGCTCTTCTAATATCAAAAGGATCAAGAATGCGACATCTTTTTGACCAGATATTTTGCTGGAGTCTCCACCCAGAACGAATACGCAGGTCAGCCCAGCATTGAGCTCCACCAAGAGTATAAAAAGGTCGGTTTTTAGAGACTGGCATGCATTTATTTCCTAGGTGGTTTTATAGAACCGTATCTATATGTTCTTGATGTAGAAGACTTTAAAGTCCTGCTTAAATGGCGAATATCTTGAGTAGGAATATTTTTTGTCTTTGATATCGTAGGTTTTGATTGTTTGTAAGGTTTTGTTTCTTTGTTGGCAGAAGAACCATTCGTTTGCGATTTTACTTTGGATTTTAGAACTTTACCATCAGGAAAGATTATTGTTCCATCAGATTTTATTTCAGAATTAAATATAGGCTGGCTGTTAAAACGAGACAGAACTTCATCACATGACATAGGAGATGTTGTTTTTTGTCTGTTGTAAGCTCTTTTTATTGCTTTTGCATAATCAGTAGATGCATTGCGTTTTTCTGTTTCTGTCTGGCTTTTATTATATATTATCCACCCGATAATCAGATTGTATTTAGATACTTCTTCCTTCGCACCACAAGCAAGTGCAGCTCCTGCGGCAACACCGTAGTTTGCATACTCATTGCCGAATCTATTAACTGCTGTTGCTTTGTTAGAAGCAGTAACTATAAAAGCAACAGCAATAACTATTGAGATGTATTTCATAAGATTATTTTCCGAATAATCTTGCAATAATTCTTATCTTGATTGCTTGACACCCTCGGGAGATACCGTAAAGGATACCCTGCTCGCATTTGACCCAACATTATTGAGTTGGATTGTTGCGATTCTAGCATCAAGTTTGAAAGTCATTACACTGGATTCAGAGCGAACAACTGTAACTTCATGCCACCCGAATTTCGTCATTTCAGACATGTAGAAGTCAAACATTCCGCTTGTATTATAAGGAGCTGAAAATACAAGGCGACCTATCCACGCATTGCTACTGCCAAGCAAAAGAGTCTTGTCAAGATCCATTATAGCTTTGTCAGGAATTGGAATATCTGTGAATTGGGCAAATGCTGGAGGAGGTGTATCCATAGCTTCGCCATCTATTCCTGAATAAGAACCGCTTGGAGGTATCATTGTTGTTGTTGCTGGAAGGCAAGCTGTCGTTGCCAGCATAGCCATTATTGTAAAAAAGAATCCGAATTGTCGCATTTTGCCAAGTATCCCTGTTTGAAAGCTATTTTAATTTATACTCGAATACACTTCTATAGCACTGATAGACTCAGTTTAAAACAGGTTTATACATTTTAAGTAAATAACATAAAAAAAACGCTTTAGTTTTATTCAGAATAGCAAGGGCTGCTTAAATAACAACCCTTGACTGTGTAGTGTTATTTTCTTTTCTTAGCTGTAACTTTTTTCTTGGCTGTTTTTTTAACTGTAGTTTTTTTCTTAGCAACAGGTTTTGCTTTTAGTGTTGCTACTTGTGCTTTGTTCCAGTGTTCTGCGTCCATTCCGTTAGGGCGACCTTCGTTTTCCCAAATGTAGTAAGCTGCTGTTGCTACGTGTTCATTGTTCATGATTCGTCTTCCTTAGTGATTTAGAGGTTCATAATATTCAAACACTACAAATATAACTATTTTGTAGATACATATCAAGTGTAAGTTGCATATTAGTGTTTATGCATTTCTGTTTTGTTTAAAAGTTTACTTATTAGGTGATTTTGTTTAAAATTACGATAATTTGGCTGTTTATTTTAAGTGAAACATTAGAATTTGTTTGATAGAATCGGAAAAAGTTAAAAATCGCACAAAGAAAGAATCGTAATGACAAAAAGCAACAAAGCATCAGCAAAAAAAACAAAGGCTTCAAAGCTTCCTCCTATGCCTTTGCCGAAAAGAGGCACTCTTCTTCGCAAAACCAAAGGTGGATTTTTGGATTTAGCAGTTAGTCAGCCAATAACAATTCAAAATGTTTCTCCTGAGCTTGATAGTGGTCGTTTTGCTGTGAAGCGTGAAGTCGGCGATGTTATGGAAGTCTGGGCTGATATTTTTAAAGACGGTCATGAAAAACTAAAAGCAGATATTCTATATAGGAAAATCAGTGAAAAAGAATGGAATAAAAAACCTATGGAGTTTTTTAATGAAGGTCTTTATCGCTGGCGTGGAAAAATCTCTTTTGAAGAAAATGCTCGTTATATATACACGATTGAAGCAAGAGTTGACGAATATGGAACATGGTGCGATTCAACAGGAAAAAAACGCAAAGCAGGGCAGAGTGTAGAGCTTGATTTGATGGAAGGCAGAGAAATAATTACTTCCACTCTCAAACGTATGGAAAAGCTGAAAACTTCTAAGAATAAAAAAGCATATAAAGTCGACAGTGATTTATTAAAAGACGTTCTTAAAACATATGATGTTGCAGCTAAAGTAGATTCTTCTGAAATAGAAAGGACTCGTGCGGCTATAATGCTTTCAGAATCTGTTATGGAAGCAATGGACAGGTGGCATGATACTGCTAAAACAACCATGTATGACAAAGAGCTTGAGGTATGGGTAGATAGAGTCGGTGCTAGATTTGCCTCATGGTACGAGATGTTTCCACGTTCTCAAGGTACAGATTCTACAAGAAGCTCAACGTTTAAAGAATGCGAGCAAAGACTTCCTGAAATACATAGAATGGGATTCGATGTTGTTTATCTTGCTCCAATCCACCCAATTGGAAAAAAGCACCGTAAAGGTAAAAATAATTCTTTAGATGCAGGTGTTGATGACCCAGGTAGCCCTTATGCTATAGGCTCTGAAGAAGGCGGGCATAAATCCATTCACCCTGAACTTGGAACGCTGGAAGATTTTAAACGTTTTGTAAAAGCTACAAATAATTACGGCATGGAAATAGCAATGGATTTTGCTATTCAATGTGCACCAGATCACCCATGGATAAAAGAACACCCTGAATGGTTTTTATTCCGTCCTGATGGAACAATTCAGTATGCTGAAAATCCTCCTAAAAA
>DAOWDM010000194.1 GCA_030639035.1 Alphaproteobacteria bacterium | reverse complement strand
TAATGTTTACATATAACAACAAATAGAGTTAAACATCAACTTACTTTGCGATACACTTTATGATTGCAACAGAAGTTTTCAGTTATGGTTAGAAACAAAAGAACATCTGCAACTATAAGTAACAGACGAGTCACCATTAGCGGTAACTTGCGTAAACACCCGACTCAAAAATTAACAGCAGGTAGGCTGATTAAAATTTTATTAGGTTCAACACTTGTTTTGTATGGCTTAATGTCTGTCGTGGCACTTTTTTTTACAGGAAAAATTACAGGTTCAATTGTTGCTCTTATTGTTCCAATGGTTGGTTTGTTTATAATTTTTCATAAACCTGCCCCTCCTACGAGAAAAAGCAAAAGTAGCGGGTACGCAACTGGTGGCAGAGGTTCAATGTAGCCAGATTAAAAAGCTATTTGTAGCAAGTCATAACAACAGTAATATTGTCTTTTCCGCCTTTTTCATTTGCCATGTCAATGAGCTTGCTGCAACCATCATCAAGCGTGTTGGAATCAAGCTCTTTAAGTACTTCCGCAATATCTTCATCATTAACCAAATCGGTCAATCCGTCAGAACATATCATAAAGACATCGCCACTTTTAAGCTCTTGAATACTTACTTCTGGTTCGACTTCATCATAAGGACCAAGTGCACGAAGAATAATGTTTGATTTTGGAGGCTCGCCTTCAGCTCCACGATTAAGCCATTCCTGATAAAGACTGTGATCTTTTGTTATTTGAATCAACTTATTTCCGCGAAGCCTGTAAAGGCGACTGTCGCCGACATGGAAAACAGCTGCTTTGGAAGTGTCTTCTAAAAGCCACATTCCAACTATTGTAGTTCCCATTCCGTGCCCTTCTTTCATGCCACGAACTAAGTTTTCATCATTAATTCTTTTGTTAGCATTAATAACGGCTGCAGCTACTATTTTTGCAGACAGTACGGCATCTGAATCTATTTCTTCTGCCATAGTAGCATCTGTATCAATCTTAGCTAGCCCTTCAACTTCTATAGAATCTGGAGCTTTAAAAAGCTCAGGATCGCATTCATATATAAAGTCTGGTACTGTTTCTACGGCAATGCCACTAGCGACTTCCCCTGCTGCATGACCGCCCATGCCATCGGCTACAACAAGCAGTCCTAATTCATTTTCAATACAAAAAGCATCTTCATTGTGGTCACGTTTGCGACCTACATCTGTTTGTCCTGCTACTGAGAAATCAGGCGAAAAACGGTCTTTCATATTACACTCGCTTTTTGTTCTTAATTAGCCAAGTATAAATGAACTGATTAATAAAAACACTTAAAAGTTTTATTAATTGAATACTTAAGTAATTAAATATTATTTTTTCTGAATATACCTAACGACTCTTTTTGTCGCTTCATCTATTGAATGGGTCTCTGCATAGCCTATTAAATATGAAGCAAGCTGTGCAAAAACATGACTCCTGTATTTTTCACCAATCCACATAACAAAAGGTCCTGGATTGCAATCGAGATAAACAAGCCTGCCATCTTCTCTTAAAATAGCGTCCCATGCAGCATAATGCAGACCAAGCTTACGGTTGGAACTTACGATGAGTTTTTCTTCTTCATCTGAAAGCTTGATATATTCAAATCCTTTTATGGAGGTTCTGGAATCAATGAAATCGCCAGAAAGAATCTTTAAAGCCAGAACTACCTTATCCCCGACAATATGTATTCGAATAGTATCGCCTTTTATCCGTTCCTGAAAAAGCGTTGGGCAAAGACGCAATTCATTAAGGCGGATTTTATCATAATCATCAGTTACCATTCTGGTAGAACCAACACCAATAGCAGGCTTTACAATGGCCTCACCAACTTCGTCAAGAAACTGTTTGGCTGTATCAGGACAGGTTGTCATTAAGCTTTGTGGAGTCAACCCCCCCCATGTATCCAGCTTGGCATAAAACTGTGATTTGCTGTCATGGTCAAGATATGCTGAGGTCAGAGGATTAACTACAAGCTTTCCCAAACAAGAAAGATGTTCAAAAAAAGCATGAGTCGCCGCATTATATTCCTGCTCTCGCAAAAAACCTGCCCTGTATTCACAATATGAAGCCGCATTAAGAACAGGTGGTAATGTAGGCAGAGTTCTTGGGGCAGTACATCTGATATGAATAGCGTTTATGTCTGAAAAGTCCGTTCCATTCCACGATACATTATCTTCAGTAATAAGAACTGTATTAGCTCCTCCGATTTGAATATCGAAAACAATAGGTTCTGCTCCTTGAGTTTTTACCATTTCGGCAATTTCATTTATTTGCTTACTGTCTTTGTTAGCAAAAAGAGCAACTTTTACAGACATGAATTTTTCCAAAAATAAAAACGGCAGATAAAGCACCGAACATTAAAGTTCTAACTTTACCTGCCGTAAATCAGTAATTCAATCAAACGTTTTTATGAGCTAACGTTGATTGAACCAATTGCTGTGTTGTCAGAAGCGTCTCCGCCCATAAGACCTGCACCTGCTCCTGCATTACCGCCTTCGCCACCAAGACCAAGACCAGTACCTGCACGAGATCTAGAGTCAGCTTTGTATCCTATAGCACCAGCAGCTGCAGCTGAAGAACCTAGGCCATGAGCTCCACCACCCATAGAACCTGCTAAAGCACTACCAGTAGCATCACCGCCAGATTTACCGCTCTGTTCTAAACCAACTTCATTACTCATAGTATTTACTCCAAAAAATTATTAACAACATTTTGCTCCTGCAATCGCACTTAACTAAAACCACGATTTCAAGAGCGGCTGGTTTTATATATACAAGATGCGTGCCAGTTTTGAATTGTTTGAGCAAGAAAAGATTTTTACCAGCTGCAGCCATTGAATTTACTTATTTTTTCAAGAATAAAAAAAAATCCACTAAAAAAACAAAAAAAACAGTGGAAATTTTACATGTTATAGTTTATACGGCACACTTATAACGCTCTTAATCTAACGCAATATATAGTATCTATCAGTAATTGACTGTGCTACATATTGTGCCGCAAACGTTTCTTGCGTTCATTTCCCATGATTTTTGAATATGCATTTTTCCAGCTTTGTTAGACTCTGTCCTTTATTGCTGGACTTTTTGAGGAGTTACGTGAATTGTGCTTAATTATTCAAGCTATACAACGAACTTACAAACAACGAGCAATATCAATTAATAACAGAGTATGCGTATTAATTTGCTATTAACAATTATTAGTCCTGAAATAGTGGATTTTTGAAAAATTTTAGAGCGTTTTTTCAGGCATGCTCTGGTATTTTGTAGCCTGCATACTAAATTGAATCTGCATCATTCTTCTTAAAAACAAAGAATCTCTAAAGTGATATTTATTTTCAAGTAAATCTTTGGTTTGAGGTTTTCCAATCAGTTCTTCCGTCAAACATGTGTTAAGATGCTCTCTTAGTTTTAACGGCATATCATTAAGCAAAGGGTCAACATCAACATCATATACTATTGGCTCAGCATCATCAGAGCTAACGAATATAACATGACACCATCTGGTATTTAACGTTTTTGTGATTTTTTTACTTATTTTTTCAGCTTTTAAAGTATCAACAACACTAAAAACTTCAAGTTCTTCCATTCCTTCCATTTCTGGAGCTGAATTTTCCAGTACTAACACTGGGCGACCTTCAATAAAATACGCACGATGTATCAAACCTGAGCATACATTCGCCAAAAGAACAGGGGGCTTCTCTGGAGTTATAAGAGCATCTAACTGCTTATCAGTAAAAAGCTGCCATGAGCAACGCCCTGTTGCAGTTCTCCATAAAACATCTTCATGTTTATCCATAAACTGCTTTGCAACAACTTTATCATTGGTGCAAATCATATCAGGGATATTTACCCCAGCTTTTTTTAAAGAATTTAACTGGCTGAATTTATTAAAAGCATTTACATGAACAGCAGGAGCATTAAAAATCCTTACTCCGTCTGCTTCCATTCGTGTAAACAAGCTATACAAAAACGAATGACGCTGTTGGTCAAGAACATGAGCAGGCTGCCATAAAGACCAATCACAGTCTCTTTCCACAGGAATTACAGGCTCTTCATGCTTAAAGCCATGCACATAGGCACAATCCAAAGAAGACAGGTCAACACCATTCCAGATGAGTTTTTTCCCATCTATAGAAACGGATTCTGAAACAGGCAGTTCTGTATCCATAAAATGAAGTTCATCATTCTCATCTACGCAGTTACGTAAAC